>JBFWSI010000007.1:0-19999 GCA_050248455.1 Gammaproteobacteria bacterium
ATCGCGATCGTGCTGTCCTACCTCGACAGCGATCTGTCCGCCGAGGTGCTGGGCCTGCTGCCCGAGAACACGCGCGCGGATCTGATGATGCGCGTGGCGACGATGGACGGCGTGCAACCGGCGGCGATGCGCGAGCTGAACGACATGCTCGAAGTGCAGCTGCGCGGCGGCGCGCAGGGCAAGGCATCGGGGCTCGGCGGCCTCAAGTGCGCGGCCGACATCCTGAACTTCGTCGACCGCAGCGTCGAGGCCAAGATCAACGAGGCGATGAGCGAGCACGATCCCGAGCTCGCCGGCCGCATCCAGGACCTGATGTTCACCTTCGACAACCTGATCGACGTCGACGATCGCGGCATCCAGACCCTGCTGCGCGAAGTGTCGACGGACAATCTCGTGCTCGCCCTCAAGGGCACGGACGACACGATCAAGAACAAGATCTTCCGCAACATGTCGCAGCGTGCCGGCGACATGCTTCGCGAGGATCTCGAGTCGCGCGGCCCGGTCAAACTGTCCGACGTCGAGGCCGCGCAGAAGGAAATCATCGGCATCGCGCGCCGGCTCGCCGAGGAAGGCCAGATCAGCCTCGGCGGCGCCGGCGGCGAGGCGATGGTCTAAGTCGCGCTGCACGCCCCCGTCATGCGCTACTCCGCGGCCGAGCTCGAAGCCCTCGCGCGTCCGTTCACGCCGCCGATCGTCGAAGGACCGATCGCGGGCGAGGAATACGCGCCCGCGCTGAAGGTACCGACCGCCGAGGAGCTCGAGGCCCTGCAGCGCGCCGCGCACGAGGAAGGCTTCCGCGAAGGCTTTGCCGACGGTCGCCGGCGCGGCTATGCGAGCGGCGAGGCGGCCGTGAAGGCGCAGCTCGACGCGCTGAAGGGCATCGTGCTGCAGCTCGCCGAGCCGCTCGAGAAGCTCGACGAGGCGGTGGTGCAGGCGGTGTCCGATCTCGCGGTCCTGATCGCGCGGCATCTCGTGCGGCGCGAGCTGAAGGCGAATCCCGGCGAGGTCGTCGGCGTCGTGCGCGAGACGATGCGCCACCTGCCGATCGCGCCGCGCGCGGCGCGCATCCGCCTGCACCCCGAGGACGCCGAGCTGGTGCAGACCGCCTTCGCGCTCGGCGACGACGAGCGCAGCTGGCGGCTCGAGCCGGATCCGCTGATCACGCGCGGTGGCTGCATCGTCGAGACCGACGCTTCGCGCATCGACGCCTCGGTCGAATCGCGGCTCGCGGCGATCGCCTCGAAGATGCTCGGCGGCGAGCGCGAGAGCGATCGTGGTCGCTGACGCCGCCCAGCGCTGGCTGCCGCAGCTGCGGCACTATGCAAAGCGCCTGGACACGCCGCCGCCGGTCGTCGTCGAAGGCAAGCTGACGCGCATGGTCGGCTTGACGCTCGAGGCGGTCGGCTGCGAAGCGGCGATCGGCGATCGCTGCGTGGTGCTGAACCGGCACGGCGAGCCCGTCGACACCGAGGTCGTCGGCTTCGCGGGCGAGAGCCTGTTCCTGATGCCGACCGGCCACACGCGCGGCCTCGCGCCGAATGCGCGCGTGATCCCCTACGGCGGCTCCGGCGAGATCCCGGTCGGGCCGGGCCTGCTGGGGCGCGTGATCGACGGCGCCGGCAACCCGCTGGACGGCCGCGGGCCGCTGAAGCTCGACGAGCGCCAGCCGCTCGCGGGCAGCTGGGTCAACCCGCTGTCGCGCGCGCCGATCCGCGAACCGCTCGACACCGGCGTGCGGTCGATCAATGCGCTGCTGACCGTCGGCCGCGGCCAGCGCATCGGCCTCTTCGCGGGTAGCGGCGTCGGCAAGAGCGTGCTGCTCGGCATGATGACGCGCTACACGAACGCGGACGTGATCGTCGTCGGCCTGGTCGGCGAGCGCGGTCGCGAGGTGAAGGAGTTCATCGACGACAGCCTGGGTCCGGAAGGTCTCGCGCGCTCGGTGATCGTCGCGACGCCGGCCGACAACCCGCCGCTGATGCGCCTGCACGGCGCGACGATTGCGACGGCCGTCGCGGAATACTTCCGCGATCAGGGCAAGCACGTGCTGCTGCTGATGGACTCGCTGACGCGCTATGCGCAGGCCCAGCGCGAGATCGCGCTGACGATCGGCGAGCCGCCGGCGACGCGCGGCTATCCACCGTCGGTGTTCGCGCGCCTGCCGCAGCTCGTCGAGCGCGCCGGCATGGGCGTCGACGGCCGCGGCTCGATCACGGCCTTCTACACGGTGCTGACCGAGGGCGACGACACCAACGACCCCGTCGCCGACAACGCGCGCGCGATCCTCGACGGCCACATCGTGCTGTCGCGCCGGCTCGCCGAGCGCGGGCAGTATCCCGCGATCGACATCGAGGCCTCGATCAGCCGCCTGATGAACGTGGTCGCCGCGCCGGAACATTACCAACTTGCGCGCCAGTTCAAGCATTACTACTCGCTGTACGAGCAGAATCAGGATCTGTTCAACGTCGGCGCCTACCAGGCCGGCACCAACCCCGAACTCGACCGGGCGGTACAGCTGCGCGGGCTGCTGACGGCGTTCATGCGTCAGGATCCGATGCAGCCGATCGGAAGCCAGGCCGCCATCGAACAGCTCGCCGCGATCTTCCGCGCCAGCGGCGGCGACGGAGCCGACAGCAGATGAAGAAATCCCAGCGCCTGCAGCGGATCGCGAACCTCTCGCAGACCGCGGAGCAGATCGCGGCACAGGCGCTGGCCCGCGCCAGCGACGAGGTGACGCGCTACGAAGCGCAGATCCGCGAGCTCGAGCGCTATCGCGACGAATACCTGCGCCAGTTCGAGCGCGATCACCCGGGCGCCCTCGACGGCTACCGCGCGCAGAAGCTGCGCGCCTTCGTCGCCCGCATCGAGGAAGCCCTGACCCAGCTCGTCGATCGCCACGCCCAGGCCGAGCGCCGCCGCGAGCACGAACGCGCGCAGTGGGCGGACAAGCGCCGCCGCACCAACACCCTGACCGACGTCGCCGCCCGCGCCCGCGGCGCGGAGGAAGTGAGCTTCGAGAAAGCCCTGCAGCGCGAAATCGACGATCGGCCGCGGGGGGCACGACGATAGCGGGGCCGCAACGTCATCGTTCCGGACGTGCGCGAACAGATAGTAGGTTGGGCTGACGAAGGAAGCCCAACGCGCGACGTACCAACTCTTCGTAGCCGGGACGAGCGCAGCGAATCCGGGATCTTGCCTGTTCGCGTGGTATCGTCTCGAATCGCATGAGCACAAATCCGTTCCACCGTGCGTTTATTTACCGTCATTCCCGCGCAAGCGGGAATCCACGCACTACCCCGGCGTCCAGCGCACAAAAGGAATCGCCCGACGGAGACCTCCTCGTCAGGCGTGGATTCCCGCTTGCGCGGGAATGACGAAGGAGGCCCCTATGCGCGCATGCGCTCTCGCACAGCCAATGGAGTGTACTTGCGCTCAGCTGCTAGGTTCGAGCGCATGAGGAGCGCTCAGGCAATCAAACGGCGCTGGTGTCCGTCGAACCGCCCGCCTGGATGCTCGCCTGCGCGAGCATGACGAGGAAAATCCGTAGGCCTCTTTCATCAATTGGGGGGCGGTGCACGCGCTCCACGGCCGTTGGGCTTTCTTCGTCAGCCCAACCTACGTCGGCTACGGAGGGCATCAAGGGCAGAGAGCACAAGCCCCGCCATTTTTCTTCTCGGTGTCCTCGTCTTCCCTCGGTGTTCTCGGTGGTAAGGCCAGCATCTCCGCCGGCACGGCAGCCGAACCCGGCGCTACAAATCCGCCAACGTATCCTTCGTGAACGGCCGGAAGGCGACCATCGTGCAGGTGTCGATGATGCCGGGCACGCGGTGCAGGTCTTCGTTGATGAAGCGGCCGACGTCGACCTCGCCTTCGAGGTGATATTTCGCGATCAGATCGTAGGGGCCGCTGATCGAGTAGACCTCGGGGATGACCGCGCGGCTCTCGTCGGTGATGGCCTCGGCGACCTCGTAGGTCTTGCCGAGCGCGGTCTTGATCAGCACGAAGATGGTCCGCATCGTCGCCTCACTTCCGTTTCTTCTCGATCAGGATTTCGCGGTAGACGCCGGTGCCGGCGTTGAGCGCGCTGTGCGTCGCGGGGGCGCGCAGGCCCTTGTCGTCGGTGGACACGAGATCCTCGCCGTCGACGGCGAGCGCGAAGGTCGCGCCGGTCGGCGAATCGAAGCCGCCGAGATGGCGGTCGTCGGCGTCGTAGACTTCGAGCCGCGTGCCGTCGAGCACGTGGAAGAGATAGTCGTGGCGATGGGTGTGGCAGGGCGTGCGCTCGCCCGGGGCGAGCACGAACTCCCACAGAATGATGTCCTCGTCCTCGTAGATCTTGCGCGAGCCGACCTCGCCGGTCGCCTGCGGTGCGGCTGATCCCATGTCGTTCACTCCCCCGGTTTGCCGATGGACGCCCAGGCGCCCAGCTTCAGCTGTGAGTCGAAATAGGCGATGGTCTTCGCCAGCCCCTCGCGCAGCGGCACGGCCGGCGTCCAGCCGAGGAGCTGGCCGGCCTGCGCGATGTCGGGACAGCGCTGGCGCGGATCGTCGCTGGGCAGCGGGCGGCGGACCAGCGTCGAGCGCGAGCCCGTCAGCTCGATCACGAGCGCCGCGAGCTCCGCGATCGTGAACTCGTGCGGATTGCCGAGATTGACGGGGCCCGTGACCTCCGGCGCGGCGTTCATCAGCGCGACGAGGCCGCGGATCAGATCCTCGACGTAGCAGAACGAGCGCGTCTGCGTGCCGTCGCCGTAGATCGTGATCGGCTCGTTGCGCAGCGCCTGCATGATGAAGTTCGACACCACGCGGCCGTCGTTCGGGTGCATGCGCGGGCCGTAGGTGTTGAAGATCCGCGCGACCCGGATCGCGACGCGGTGCTGACGGTGGTAGTCGAAGAACAGGGTCTCGGCACAGCGCTTGCCTTCGTCGTAGCAGGCGCGCAGGCCGATCGGGTTGGTGTGGCCCCAGTAGGTCTCGCGTTGCGGATGGACGGTCGGATCGCCGTACACCTCGCTGGTCGAGGCCTGCAGGATGCGGGCGCGCACGCGCTTCGCGAGCCCCAGCATGTTGATCGCGCCGTGCACGCTGGTCTTCACCGTCTGCACGGGGTTGTACTGGTAGTGCACGGGCGAGGCGGGGCAGGCGAGGTTGTAGATCTCGTCGACCTCGACGTACAGCGGGAAGGTCACGTCGTGACGGACCAGCTCGAAGTACGGATTGCCGATCAGGCCGGCGATGTTGTCCTTGCTGCCGGTATAGAAGTTGTCTACGCACAGCACGTCGTGGCCGGCGGCGATCAGGCTGTCGCAGAGATGGGACCCGAGGAAGCCGGCACCGCCGGTCACGAGCACGCGGCGGCGCGTGCTGACCCGGGCGCCTTCGGCGGCGGGAGAAGCTTGGTTCATCGGCGTCCGGCGCGGCGGTGGCACATGGCTTGCAATTTAGCAGCGATGCTTTCAACACGGTACCTGCTCCCATGTCCGAAGTTCTCGCCGTAAGCGCGCCGCCGAGCCCGCCAAGTCCGCAGAAAGTCGAGAAAACCGCGTCCGAGAAGTCGGCGCAGGACGAAACCGCGAAGGCCGAAGAGCGGGAATTCTCCGACGTGCTCGACGAAGCGACGGAAGCGCCGCCGGCAGAGGCGGCAATGGCCGACCCGGCGGCGGCAATCACTGCCGCCGTGGTGGCGCCGAGCGTCGTCGACGGCGCGGCCGTCGACGGTGAGATCGGGCTCGGCGGCTCGCCCGCGATGGGCGGACGCCTGCCGGTCGGTGCCCAGCCGCTGCGGCCCGAGGCGCGCGCGGCACTGGGCTCGGCGCTGCCGGAAGCGGGCGCGGCGAACGATCCGGCGCTGGAAGCCCGCGGCGACGACGCGTCGATGCAGTCGGGCGAGGACGCACAGCGCTTCGATGCGCGTGCGAATCCCGGCAAGCCCTTCGAGCTCGTCGCGGACAAGGCGATCGCGCCGGCGAACACCGAGCGCGTCGTCGAAGCCGAAGCGCCGGCGAGCTCGCAGGCGCCGACGAGCGCGGCCGACGCCGCGGCCGAGGCGCAGCGCCGCGAGCGGCCGGCGACGCTGAAGCTCGACACGCATCTGCCCGTGCATTCGCCGCGCTTCGCCGAAGGCTTCAACCAGCAGGTCGTCGTGCTCGCCCAGCACGGCATCCAGCAGGCGCAGCTGTCGCTGACGCCGCCGGATCTCGGGCCCATCGACGTGCGGATCACGGTCGCGCACGATGAAGCCTCGGTGCAGATCGCAGCGCCCAGCGGCGTCGCCCGCGAAGCGATCCAGGAAGCGCTGCCGAAGCTGAAGGACATGATGGAGCAGTCGGGCGTGCGCCTGAACGACGCGAACGTCTTCGCCCAGCTGCCGCAGCGCGACAGCCCCGGCGCGCAGCAGCGCGCGGAATGGTGGCAACAGCAGCAGCAGTTGAACGGCGGCGCGCACGGCGCCGCGGACGAGCAGCCCGTGCCGACGGTGATCCGGCATCTCGGGCTCGTCGACGCCTACGCCTGAAGATCCGCAGGCCCGCGCCGATCGCGGCGCGGGCGCGCGACGGTGGTGGCGTCATGTCCCCGACGTCGCGGCGGCCCGTCTCGCGCGCCGAGGCCATACCCGCCAAATCCGCGTCGCGCGCCGACCGGCGCTTTCGGATACCGCCGTCAAAGCCTTGGCGTGGCCCGGCGAGGACGACGACAAGTCTCTGAATAAGCAAGCCTTGGATCCTTGGCACACGGATTGCTCTCCCGCTGGCAATCAGCGTGGAGGTGCGTATGGCCGAGGCCAAGCAGGAAGCCGCTGCCGGTGGCAGCAAGAAGAAGATGATCATCCTGATCGTCGTCGCGATGCTCGTCGCCGTCGGCGGCGCGGTCGGCGCCACGATGTTCGTCATGGGCGGCAAGTCCGACAAGGCCGCGACCGCGGACAAGGAACACGCCGCGAAGGGTGAAGACGAAGGCGACGAGGCCGCCGACGCCGAGGACGAGGGTGACGAAGAGGAAGTCGCCGAAGAGGGCGAGGGGGAAGGCGAGGAGGGCAAGGGCGCCGCGCCGCTCTACGTGCCGCTCGATCCGGCCTTCGTCGTGAACTTCCAGGACAAGCAGCAGCGCACGAAATTCCTGAAGGCCGAGATCAGCGTCGTCGCCAAGTCGGTGAAGGTGCAGGAGGCGATCACGGCACACATGCCGGCCGTGCGCAACGGCGTGGTGATGCTGCTGAGCCGCCAGGTCTACGAGGACCTGATGACGGCCGAAGGCAAGGAAAAGCTGCGCAACGACGCGCTCGCCGAAGTCCAGAGCGTGATGCAGAAGCAGGCCGGCAAGAAAGTCGGCCAGGGCGTGAAGGACCTGTACTTCTCGACCCTCGTGATGCAATAGCCGGCGTCGTCGGAGCACCCCCATGGCCAACAACGATCTGCTGTCGCAGGACGAAATCGACGCGCTGCTGTCCGGCGTCGACAGCGGCGACGTCGATACCGCGACGGACGACGCGCTCGAGCCCGGCGGCGCGCGCTCCTACGACTTCGCGACCCAGGACCGCATCGTCCGCGGCCGCATGCCGACGCTCGAGATGATCAACGAGCGCTTCGCGCGCAACCTGCGCATCCGCCTGTTCAACATGCTGCGGCGCTCGCCGGTGATCTCGGTCGAAGGCGTGCAGATGCTGAAGTTCGGCGAGTACGTGCACACGCTGCTGATGCCGTCGAACCTGAACGTCATCAAGATCAAGCCGCTGCGCGGCTCGGCGCTGATCGTCTGCAACCCCAAGCTGGTGTTCTCGCTGGTCGACTGCTTCTTCGGCGGCGACGGGCGCTTCCACACCAAGATCGAGGGCCGCGACTTCACCGGCACCGAGATGCGCATCGTGCGCAAGCTCGTCGACATGTGCTTCGAGGCGATGCACGAGGCCTGGGAGCCCGTGATGCCCGTGCAGTTCGAGTACCAGGGCGCGGAGATCAACCCGCACTTCGCCAACATCGTGACGCCCAGCGAGGTCGTCGTCGTGTCGACCTTCCACATCGATCTCGAGGGCGGCGCGGGCTACCTGCACGTGACGATGCCCTACGCGATGATCGAGCCGATCCGCGACATGCTCGATGCCGGCATCCAGAGCGACGTCGCCGAGAAGGATCACCGCTGGGCCCTGCTGCTGCAGGAGGAAGTGAAGCTCGCGCCGATCGAGATCGGCACGACGCTCGGCACCGCCGAGGTCACGGTGCGCGATCTGCTCGCGCTGAAGCCCGGTGACGTCATTCCGCTGGACCTGGCCGACCCGCTGACCGCCTGCGTCGACGAGGTCCCGATCTTCCGCGCCCACTACGGCGTGTCGCGCGGCAACTACGCATTGAAAATCGTCGAAATCCTGCGCCATTCCGAGCTGGCTCCGCGCCAGTTCGACATCGGGGGACAGCACGCATGACCGAACTGGACAACGGCGCCGCCGGCGCCGACGACGACTGGGCCGCCGCGCTCGCGGAGCAACGCTCGGCCGAAGCCGGCGAAGCCGTCGCCAAGGCGCCGCTCGAATCCTTCACGCCGGGCAACGACGCCGCCGGCAGGCCCGCGGCCGATCTCGAGCAGATCCTCGACATCCCGATCACGCTGTCGGTGGAAATCGGCAAGTCGCGGCTGTCGATCCGCAACCTGCTGCAGTTGAACCAGGGCTCGGTGGTCGAGCTCGATCGCATGGCGGGCGAGCCGCTCGACGTGATGATCAACGGCACGCTGGTCGCGCACGGCGAAGTGGTCGTCATCAACGAGAAGTTCGGCATCCGCCTCACCGACGTCGTCAGCGCGCAGGAACGCGTCAAGAAGCTGCGTTGAGCCCATCGCGATGCGCCCGCCCACCCGCCTGCCTGCCGCCGTCGCCGCCGGCCTCGCGCCGCTCCCGCTGACGGCGCTCGCCGCCGTCCCGGCCGCGGCGCCGGCCGCGAGCGTCGGCCTCACGCAGTTCGCGCAGGTGTTCGGGGCGCTGGTGCTGATCCTCGGCCTGATCTTCGGGCTCGCGGTCGCCGCGCAGCGGCTGCGCCTCGGGCGCGGCGCCAGCGGCCGCCACCTGCGCATCGTCGATGCGCTCGCGCTCGGCACCCGTGAACGCCTGCTGCTCGTCGACGTCGCCGGCGAACGCGTGCTGCTCGGCGTCGCCGCCGGGCGCATCGAACGCCTGCACGTACTGCCGCCCGGCGCCGCGCTGACGGACCCGGCACCCGCGCCGGCGCCGGCCTTCCCCGGCGTGCTCGCCGCCGTGCTCGGCGGCCGCAAGGAGACCCCGTGATGCTGCGTCGGCTCGCTGTTCTCGGGCTCGGTTGTTTCGCCAGCCTGCCGGCCTTCGCCCAGCAGGGCCTGACCGCGCTGTCGGTGACCACGGGCGCGGACGGCACGCAGACCTATACGCTGACCTTGCAGGTCCTGATCCTGATGACGGCGCTGACCCTGCTGCCGTCGATCCTGCTCGCGATGACCTCGTTCACGCGCATCATCATCGTGCTCGCAATCCTGCGCCAGGCACTGGGCACCGCGCAGACACCGTCGAGCCAGGTGCTGATCGCGCTCGCGCTGTTCATGACCGCGTTCATCATGGCGCCGGTGATCGACCACGTGCACGAGGAGGCGATCGAGCCGTACATGAACGAGCAGATCGGCTTCGACGAGGCGTTGCGCAAGGCGCAGGGCCCGCTGCGCGAGTTCATGCTGGCGCAGACGCGGGAATCGGATCTGAAGCTGTTCGCCGATCTGTCGCAGACGGGCGAGATCGCGGAGCCGGCGGCGACGCCGTTCACGATCCTGGTGCCGGCCTTCGTCACCAGCGAGCTGAAGACGGGCTTCCAGATCGGCTTCCTGATCTTCCTGCCCTTCCTCGTCATCGACCTCGTCGTCGCCAGCGTGCTGATGTCGATGGGCATGATGATGCTGTCGCCGCTGATCATCTCGCTGCCGTTCAAGCTGATGCTGTTCGTGCTGGTCGACGGCTGGGCGCTGATCGTCGGCAGCCTCGCCTCGAGTTTCTACGCCTGACGCCGCGGAGCCGCTGCCATGATGACCCCTGAACTGATCGTCACGCTCGGCAAGCATGCGCTCGAGGTCACGCTGGTGATGATGAGCCTGCTGCTGCTGCCGGCGCTCGCCGTCGGCCTGCTCGTCAGCATCCTGCAGGCCGCGACGCAGATCAACGAGATGACCTTGAGCTTCATCCCGAAGCTGCTCGTCACCGCGATGGTGCTGGTCGTCGGCGGGCCCTTCCTGCTGCGCGTGCTGACCGACTACACCGTCGAGCTCTTCCACCAGATCCCCGCACTCGCGAACTGAGCCGGGCGGGGCCGCGCGATGCTGGAGCTCAGCGACCGCGAACTCCTCGCCTGGCTCGCCGCCTGGCTGTGGCCCTTCCTGCGCATCAGCGCCTTCGTGCTGACGGTGCCGGCGATCGGCACGCGCTCGGTGCCGGCGCGCGTGCGCCTGGTCTTCGCGCTGGGCCTGACCGTGGTGCTCGCGCCGCTGGTCGGGCCGGCGGTCCTGCCGGCCACCGAGCTCCTCAGCGCGCAGGGCCTGCTGGTTGGCGCGCAACAGGTCATGATCGGCGCGGGCCTCGGGCTCGTGCTGCGCATGGTCTTTCTCGTGCTCGAGTTCGCGGGCCAGGTCGTCGCGCAGCAGATGGGTCTCGGCTTCGCCGCGATGGTCGACCCGGCCTCGGGCTCGCAGGTGCCCGTGATCTCGCAGTTCTACGTGATACTCGCGACGCTCAGCTTCTTCGCGCTCGACGCGCATCTGCAGCTCGTCACGCTGCTCGCCGACAGCTTCGAGCTGCTGCCCGTCGGCGGCGGCGGCTTCGCGCCCGGCGCGCTCGCCGGGATCATCGCATGGTCCGGCGATCTGCTCGGCATCGGCGTGGTCGTGATGCTGCCCATCGTCGCCGCGCTGCTGGTCGTCAACCTCGCCTTCGGCGTGATGGCGCGCGCCGCGCCGCAGCTCAACATCTTCGCCGTCGGCTTCCCCGTCATGATCGTGTTCGGCACGCTGACGATGGTGCTGACGCTGGGCGCGCTGCCGGCGCAGGTCGAAGGCCTGTTCGCGTCCGGCTTCGAAGCCGCCTACCGCCTGCTGCAGGGACGCTGAGCGATGGCCGAGGCATCGAGCGGGCAGGAACGCAGCGAAGAGGCCACTGCCAAGCGCCTCGAGGAAGCGCGCGAGCGCGGCCAGATCGCACGCTCGCGCGAGCTGACGACGATGCTGCTGCTGTTCGCCGCGGCCGCGGTGCTGTGGAGCTCGGGCGACGATTTCGTCGGCACGATGGCGGCCTCGATGCGCTACCACTTCGACGTCGGCAACGGGCTGCGCCTCGCCGACGTCGACCTGCTGCGCCTGGCCGGCGGCGCGCTCGGCGATACGCTGCGCAGCCTCGCGCCCTTCCTGGCCGTCTCCGCGCTGGTGTCGGTCGCGGGCACGATCGCGCTCGGCGGCTGGAACATCGCCCCCGAGGCGCTCGGCTTCAAATGGAACCGCATCGATCCGCTCGCCGGCATCGGCCGCCTGTTCTCCGCGCGCAGCCTCGTCGAGCTCGCGAAGGCGCTCGCCAAGTTCGTGCTGCTGCTCGGTTGCGGGCTCGTCGCGCTGTGGCACGAAGCCCCGCAGCTGCTCGCGCTGGGCACGATGCCGCTCGCGGCCGGCATCGCGAGCACCGCGGCGCTCGCCTTCAAGGCCTTCCTGACCGTCAGCGCCGGCACCATCGTCATCGCGCTCGCCGACGTGCCGTTCCAGAAGTGGGAGCACGCGCGGCAGCTGCGCATGACGCGCCAGGAGCTGCGCGAGGAAGCGAAGGAAAGCGACGGCTCGCCCGAGGTCAAGGGCAAGATCAGGAGCCTGCAGGCCGAGCTCGCCCGCCGCCGCATGATGGAGCAGGTGCCGCAGGCCGATGTCGTCGTCACCAATCCGGAGCACTACGCCGTCGCGCTGAAGTTCGATCCGGTGACGATGTCGGCGCCGCGGCTGGTCGCCAAGGGCACGGATCTCGTCGCGCTGCGCATCCGCGAGCTCGCGCGCGAGGCCGGCGTCACCGTCCTCGAGGCGCCGCCGCTCGCGCGCGCCGTCTACCACACGACGAAGCTCAACCAGGAAATCCCGGCCGGCCTCTACGTCGCCGTCGCGCAGGTGCTCGCCTACGTGTTCCAGCTGCGCAAGCGCGATCCCTCGCGGCCGCCGCCGCAGCTCCCCGGCGAGCTGCCGATTCCGCCCGAGCTGCAGTACTGACGCTGACGACGATCCGAATGACTCGAGACTCCAGGTAACCCGATCATGGCACTGACCGTTTCCGGCAATTCGAGCCGCCTGCTGCTGAACTCCATCCTCGGCCACGGCATCGGCATCCCGCTGATGCTGATGTCGCTGCTGGCGATGATGGTGCTGCCGCTGCCGCCGCTGCTGCTCGACGTCCTGTTCACGTTCAACATCTCGCTGTCCATCGTGGTGCTGCTCGCGAGCGTCTACAGCCGCCGCCCGCTCGACTTCGCCGCCTTCCCGACGGTGCTGCTGGTCGCGACGCTGTTCCGCCTCGCGCTGAACATCGCCTCGACCCGCGTCGTGCTGCTGCACGGTCACCAGGGACCGACCGCGGCGGGCGAGGTCATCCACGCCTTCGGCGACTTCGTGATCGGCGGCAACTACGCGGTCGGTTTCGTGGTGTTCGCGATCCTCGTCATCATCAACTTCGTCGTGGTGACCAAGGGCGCGGGCCGCATCTCGGAAGTCAGCGCGCGCTTCACCCTCGACGCGATGCCCGGCAAGCAGATGGCGATCGACGCCGATCTGAACGCCGGCATCATCGATCAGGCGGAAGCCAAGCGTCGCCGCACCGAGGTCGCGCAGGAGGCGGATTTCTACGGCGCGATGGACGGCGCCGGCAAGTTCGTGCGCGGCGACGCCGTCGCCGGCATCCTCGTCGTCGCGATCAACATCATCGGCGGCTTCGTCATCGGCGTCGTGCAGCACGGCATGCCGATGTCGGAGTCGATCCGCGTATTCACGCTGCTGACGATCGGCGACGGCCTCGTCGCGCAGATCCCGGGCCTGCTCCTGTCCGTCGCCTCCGCGATCATGGTCACGCGCGTGTCCGGCGAATCGGACATGGGCCAGCAGATTGCCAGCCAGCTCTTCGACGATCCGAAGACGCTCGGCGTCACGGCGACGATCCTCGGCATCATGGGCCTCATCCCCGGCATGCCGAACCTCGCCTTCCTGACGATGGCGGGCGGCGCGGGCTATGCCGCGTGGCGCATCCACCGCCGCGCGCAGGCACTGCAGGAGGCGCCGCCCGCAGCGCCGCCCCCGGCGCCGCCGCCGGAGTCGAAGGAGCTGTCCTGGGACGACGTGCAGCCGATCGACGCGCTGGGCCTGGAGGTCGGCTACAAGCTGATCCCGCTGGTCGATCGCAAGCAGAACGGGCAGCTGCTCGACCGCCTGCGCGGCGTGCGCAAGAAGCTGTCGCAGGAGCTCGGCTTCCTCGTGCCCGCGGTCCACATCCGCGACAACCTCGACATCGATGCCGCGACCTACCGCATCTCGATCCACGGCGCGACCGTCGGCCAGGCGCCGCTGCAGGCGAACCGCGAGCTCGCGATCAACCCCGGCCAGGTCCACGGTCAACTGCGTGGCGCCACCGTCAAGGATCCGGTGTTCGG
Source organism: Gammaproteobacteria bacterium (assembly GCA_050248455.1). GTDB lineage: Bacteria > Pseudomonadota > Gammaproteobacteria. The sequence continues at coordinate 13,665 of JBFWSI010000007.1, forward strand.
CCTCGACGCCGTGTGGATCGGCGAGGAGCAGCGCGAGCAGGCGGCCTCCTACGGCTACACGGTCGTCGATGCGAGCACCGTCGTCGCCACGCACATGAGCCAGATCATCCAGGACCATGCGCACGAGCTGCTCGGCCACGACGAAGTGCAGAAGCTGCTCGACGGTCTGGCCAAGACCAGCCCGCGGCTGGTCGAGGACACGGTGCCGAAAATCGTGACGCTCGGCACGGTCGTGAAGGTGATGCAGAACCTGCTGCGCGAGGCGGTGCCGATCCGCGACGTCCGCACCATCCTCGAAGTTCTGGCGGAGCGGGGTTCGAAGAGTCAAGACCCCGTCATGTTGACGGCTGCGGTGCGCGAAGCGCTGGGTAGAGTCATCGTTCAGCAGATCAACGGCTTGGCCGAGGAACTTCCGGTCATCACGCTCGATTATTCGCTGGAACAGATATTGCACCGTTCGGTCGAGAGCGGAGCGGAGAACGGTGTCGCGATCGAGCCGAACCTCGCCAACCGCTTCGCACAGTCGCTGCGCGAGGCGCACGAGCGGCAGGAGCTGACGAATCAGGCGTCGGTGCTGCTGGTCCCGGGCAATCTGCGCGAGTTCCTGTCGCGCTTCGTCAGGCACGCGGTGAAGGGGATGCACGTCATCGGCTTCAACGAAGTGCCCGACGACAAGCAGATCCGCATCGTCGCCAGCGTCGGCGACGGCACGGGGCGGCGATAACGACAACGGCACGCATTTGAACGAGGAATCCACGCATGAAGGTGAGACGGTACTTCGCCGCCAATATGCGCAGCGCGCTGGAGCTGGTCCGTCAGGAGCAGGGTCCGGACGTGCTGATCCTGTCGAACCGCAAGGTCGACGGCGGCGTGGAACTGCTGACGGCGGTCGGTGAGGCCGACGCCGAGCTCATCGAGAAATTCACGCCCAGGCCCGCGCGCGAGCGCCGCGAGGAAGCGCGCGCGGCGGCGCCGGCCGAAGCCGCGCCGGCGGCCGCGCCGCGCGCACCGACGCCGGTGCCGGCGGCGCCCGCGCTCCCGATCGTGCCGGACGGCGCGCTGTGGACGCGCCAGGAAACGATCGAACAGATGCAGCGCGAGCTCGGCGCGCTGAAGAGCCTGCTCGAACAGCAGCTGTCCGGCCTCGCCTGGCACGACTATTCGCAGCGCAGCCCGCTCGGTGCGCGGCTGCTGCGCGCGCTGAGCGAGTACGGCATCGCGCCGCGGCTGGCGCGCACGATCGTCGCCGAGCTCGGCGGCACGGCCGACTACGATGAGGCCTGGCGGCAGGCGATCGCCGCCCTGCGGCAACGCATTGCCTGCCTGCCGGACCCCGTGCTCCGCCACGGCGGCCATTTCGCGCTGTGCGGCCCGACCGGCGTCGGCAAGACGACGCTCGCGAGCAAGCTCGCCGCGCGCTACGCGCTGGCGCGCGGCAGCCACACGGTCGCGCTGGTGTCGACCGACGAACAGCGCCTCGGCGCGCACCAGCAGCTGAAGACCTTCGGCCGGCTGGTCGGGATCACGGTGCGCTCCGCGCGCAGCTTCGAGGAACTGCCGGAAGTCCTCGCCGAGCTGCACGAGCGCGAGCTCGTGCTGATCGACATGCCGGGTTTCGCGCCGGCGGATCCGGGCTTCCGGCACTCGCTGGCGACGCTCTACGGCCTGCCGACTCGCGTCGCCCCCTATCTCGTGATGTCGGCGAGCACGGATCACCAGTCGCTCGCGCGCATCGTCGGCGCCGCCGACGGCCTCGCGCTCGCCGGCTGCTGCATCACGAAGATCGACGAGGCGGCGACGCTGGGCCCGGCGCTGTCGGCGATCGCCGAGTCGCGCTTGCCGGTCGCCTATCTCTCGACCGGCCAGCAGGTACCCGACGACGTCGAGGCGGCGAGCCCGGCGGTGCTGCTCGAGCAGTTTCTGACGATGGGGAAGGCGAGCCCCTTGGCGGTCGACTCGGCCTTCATCGAACAGGCGTTCGCATTGTGAACTTCCAGGGTATCAAGCGTATGAATGCTCCCACCGAGCATCGCGGGACGCGCCCGACGCGCGTGATCGCGGTGACCAGCGGCAAGGGCGGCGTCGGCAAGTCGACGGTCTCGATCAACCTCGCGACGGCGCTCGCCGCGACGGGGTCGCGCGTGACCTTGCTCGACGCCGATCTCGGCCTCGCCAACATCGACGTGCTGCTCGGCCTGTCGGCGACGCGCACGCTCGCCAACGTGATCGACGGCGAATGCGGGCTGCGCGACATCCTGCTCGACGGGCCGGCCGGCGTGCAGATCGTGCCGGCCTCGTCCGGCGTGCAGCGCATGGCCGAGCTGACCGAGGCCGAGCGCGTGGGCCTGATGCACGCGTTCAGCGATCTGGAAGGCACGATGGACGTGATGGTGGTCGATACCGCCGCCGGCATCGCCGCCAACACGCTGCAGTTTTGCGAGGCCTCGCAGGAGGTGATGGTGGTGGTCTGCAACGACCCCGCGTCGATCGCCGATGCCTACGCGACGATCAAGGTGCTGAACCAGCGGACGCGCCGCGCGCGCTTCCGCGTGCTGGTGAACATGGTCCACAGCGACCACGAGGCGCGCGACATCTTCGCCCGCCTGGTCAAGGCCACCGACCGGTTCCTCGACGTGGCGCTGGACTTCGTCGGCGTCATTCCCTTCGACCGCTGCGTCGCGCAGGCCGCCCGCCGGCGCGCCCCGGTCGTCACCGCCTACCCGGCGAGCCCGGCCGGGACGGCATTCAAGCGACTGGCAGCCGTGGCCGATAGATGGCCCGAACCTCGCGCCGCGAGCGGCCAGCTCGAATTTTTCCTGGAGCGGATGATCCGCGCCGAAGTCATGGGGAGGCATGCGCTGGCATGAAAGAAGTCGCGAAATACAGGCAGGCTGCGCACTCGAGCCTGCACGAGCAGAAGCAGGACCAGGACGAGCTCGTCCGCAAGCACGCCGCCCTGGTCAAGCGCATCGCCTATCACCTGATGAGCCGGCTGCCGCCGACGGTGCAGATCGACGACCTGGTGCAGTCCGGGATGATCGGCCTGCTCGAAGCGTCGCGGAACTACGACGCCACGCAGGGCGCGAGCTTCGAGACCTATGCCGGCATCCGCATCCGCGGCGCAATGCTCGACGAGATCCGCAAGGGCGACTGGGCGCCGCGCTCGCTGCACCGGAAGGTCCGCGAGATCAGCAAGGTTGTCGCCGAGATCGAGGCCGAGTGCGGCCGCGACGCGCGTGATGCCGAAGTCGCCGAGCGGCTCGGCATGGATCTGAACCAGTACTACCAGACCCTGCAGGACGCGAGCAGCCACAAGGTCTTCAGCTTCGAGGACCTGCCGAGCAAGGACGAAGTGCTGTCCGAAGGCCTGTTCGAACGCATTCCGGAGCCTTCCGAGAACGTCGAGAAGGAGCTGTTCAAGAAAGCGCTCGCGCAGGCGATAGCGTCCCTGCCGGAGCGCGAACGTCTGGTGATGTCGCTGTACTACAAGGAAGAGCTCAACCTGCGCGAGACCGGGGAAGTGATGGGCGTCAGCGAATCGCGCGTCTGCCAGATCCATTCACAGGCGCTGATCCGGCTCAAGGCGCGGATGGCCGACTGGTACCAGTAGCAGTGCCGGCCCGAAGAGCTCAACGGAGGCTATCGTGAACCACAACATGAAGATCCTCATCGTCGACGATTTCTCGACGATGCGCCGGATCATCAAGAACCTGCTGCGCGATCTCGGGTTCAACAACACGCACGAGGCGGACGACGGCAACACGGCGTGGCCGATGCTGAAGTCCGGCAATTTCGATTTCCTGGTCACGGACTGGAACATGCCCGGCATGCAGGGCATCGATCTGCTGCGCGCGGTGCGCGCCGATCCCAATCTGTGCAATCTGCCGGTGCTGCTGGTGACCGCGGAGGCGCGGCGCGACCAGATCGTGCTCGCCGCGGAAGCGGGCGTGAACGGCTACATCGTCAAGCCGTTCACGGCGCAGACGCTGAAGGAGAAGCTGGACAAGATCTTCGAGCGCCTGGCGGCCACCGCCTGAGCGCCCCGCGCGCCGCCCGGCCGCCGCCGACGAACAACACCAACAACGAGCGAAAGGATCATCGATGGATCAGGCCGAGCGTCTGGCGCTGGCGCGCCAACTGGTCGAGGCGTTGGAGCACGGCGCGCAGGAGGCCGCCGACCACTGCCTGCAGCTCCTGTCGGATCATCGCGGCTCGCAGCTCCTGCGCCACGTCGCCGAGGTCACGCGCGACGTGCACCAGGCCTTCGGCGGCGTGGTGTCGGATCAGCGCCTGTACGAGATCTCCAAGCACGTGATGCCCGATGCGCGCGAGCGCTTGAGCTATGTGGTCGAGAAGTCGGAGGAATCGGCGCATCGCACGCTGAGCGCGATCGAAGAGATGCTGCCGCTCGCCGAGCGGTTGTGCGCGGCGACGGAGGCCGACGTGCGCGACGCCGGGACCCGGCTTAGGGCCGGTCTCACCGAGGTGCTGATGGCGCAGGAATACCAGGATCTCACGGGGCAGGTGATCAAGAAGACGATCGACATCGTCGAGCAGGTCGAGCAGAAGCTCGTGTCGCTGATCATCGCCGAGCGCCTCGCGACCGGCCACCCCGTCGCCTGCGCCAGGCCCGCGCGCGGCGAAGCGACGGGCCCCGCGATCAAGCCCGCCGCCGACGTCATGAGCCACCAGCACGACGTCGACGATCTGCTCGCCGAACTGGGCGTCTGAGCCGACGCTCGTCCCGTGGCGCTGGTGCAAGCTGAAATGCACTGAATTCAGCCACGGAGAACACGGAGGGAAGAGATTGTCGGGGCCTGCGCCTCCATAACTCGATGACGATTGTTGGCGCCGACACTACGGAGGCTTTGAACAATCCCCATCTCCGTGTTCTCAGAGGCAGCGCGAAGCGCAATTCGCGTGCGTCCCACCGACTGCCCGGATTCGCTGCGTTCGTCCGGGCTACGAGAGTGCGGCGGCGCCAGCGCCATTCTTTTCTTCCTCCATGCCCTCCGTGTTTTCCTTAGCTGAATTCACTGCATTTCAGCTGACGCACTCACAGTGTGATTTGCGTTTCAGTCCTGCGGCCGGCCGGCCGATAAAAGGCCTTGCAACTATTGACGGATCGGTTCGCGCGACGCGCTCGCGCTTGCAAGGCACGACACGATGGACGACGAAATACTGCAGGACTTCCTCGTCGAAGCGCAGGAGATACTCGAGAACCTCGACTCGCAGCTGATTGCGCTCGAGGGCACGCCCGAGGACAAGGCGCTGCTGAACGCGATCTTCCGCGGCTTCCACACCATCAAGGGCGGCGCGGGCTTCCTGAGCCTCGAGCCGCTGGTCGAGGTCGCGCACAAGGCCGAGGACGTGTTCGATCTGCTGCGCAACGGCAAGCGCGGACTGGACGCGGCGACGATGGACGTCTTCCTGCAGGTGCTCGACACCTTGCGCGGCATGTTCGACGCGCTGCATGCCGGGCGCATCCCCGATCACGCCGAGCCCGCGCTGATCGCCGCGTTGCGCAGCCTCGCCGCCGGCGAGACGCTCGCCGATGCGGTCCCCGCGCCCGCCACGCCGGCCGCAGCGCCGGCGCCGGCAGTGGCGACCGGCGGCGGCGAATTCGACGAGGTCGTCGCCGGCATGATGGCCGAGGAGGCCGCCGATCCGAGCCCGGCGGGCGATCTGATCACCGACGACGAATTCGAGCACCTGCTCGACAAGCTGCAGGGCGAAGGGCGCGGGCCCGTCACGGCGCCCGTCGTGCCGGCGCCGGGCCTCATCACCGACGACGAGTTCGAAGCCCTGCTCGACAAGCTGCAAGGCGAGGGCCGTGGCCCCGTCGCCGCGCCGCCGGCCGCCGACGCCAAGTCCGCTCTGATCACCGACGACGAGTTCGATTCGCTGCTCGACAAGCTGCATGGTGCCGGCCGCTTCGACGCGAGCGCCGTCGTCGTCCCGGCGGCGACCGACGCCGCGCCGCTGCCGCCGCCCGCGGCGCCGGTGCCGGTGGCGCCGAAACCCGCCGCGCCGAAGGCCGCCGAGGCGAAAGCGCAGGACGGCAACGATGCGCAGGCCAAGGACAACACGATCCGCGTCGGCACCGACGTGCTCGACCGGATCATGAACATGGTTGGCGAGCTGGTGCTGATCCGCAACCGCCTGTCGAACCTGCAGGCGAGCGTCGGCAATGCCGAAGTGACGCAGGCCGTCGCGAGCCTCGACGTCGTCACCAGCGATCTGCAGATGGCGGCGATGAAGACGCGCATGCAGCCGATCAAGAAGGTGTTCGGCCGTTTCCCGCGCGTCGTGCGCGATCTCGCGCGCAACCTGAA
>JBFWSI010000008.1:0-19871 GCA_050248455.1 Gammaproteobacteria bacterium
CGCGTAGTGAGCACTCGCCGGACTGACGGTCGATGTACAGGAACTTCTGGCTGTACGGATGGCTCTCGCGCTTCGGCGTCATCTTCACGACGTCGGTCGTGCGCAGCGCCCAGTCGTCGAGCGGGATCATGCCGTTCGGGCCGTAGAACACCGTGTCGGCGTTGCGCGAGCGCGCGACGGCGAGGATGTCCTTGGTGCCCACGTACTCCCAGTTGTGCTCGAGCGGGCGGCCGGAGAAGCAGTAGAAATCCTCCAGCGTGTGATCGGTGCCGAGCAGCGAATCCGATTTCACTTCGACCGAGATGCGACGCACGCGGCGCAGGCTGGGGATATAGGCCCAGGAGTCGTCGGCCTTGCGCGGATCGTCGTAACGCAGGATGAGGAAGGCCGTGCCGGAGATGTCGAACGGCGAGGTGAAGCCCGTGTACTCGCGGAACTCCGTGCCCTTCGCGAACGCGTCGTCGATCTTGTAGCCGGAATCGGCGAGGTCGGCGCGGTGGCTGAAGTACACGCGCTGGTACGGGCCCGTCAGCACGCGCTCGAAGGTGCCGCCGCCCTGGTAGTAGTCCTTGTACTTGGCGTCGGACATGACTTCGTGCCCGTCGTGCGAGCCGCCCTTGCGCACCCACACCCAGTGGATGTCCTCGATGCGCAGGCCGTCGTTCTGCCAGCGATAGGCGAAGTTCCAGATCAGGCGCGAGCCGTCTTCCTTGCTGCCCGGCTGGAGCTTGGCGGGATCGAAGGGCCGGCCGGCGACGTAGTTCTCGAGCGCGCCGTCGGCGGCGAGCGTCACCCCCGGCTCGAACTGCGCCGTGGCTTTGGTGTAGACCTCGGGCGGCGTCAGATCGCCGGCGTCCTTGATGCGCATCTCCATGCCGTCGAAGATGACTTCGGGCTGGTATTCGACCGGGATGAACGGGCGGATGAGGTCGGCCTTGTCGGCCTTGATCAGGTCACCGTCGATGAACTGCGGCTGGGCAGTCTGGTTGTCCTTCAGCCACGCGAGGTGTTCTTCCGGTGTGACGGCACCGGCCACCAGCGGCTGCGCGGCGACTGCCGTCAGCAGCATGCCGTTGATAAGCGCTCGGTTGATCATTTGCTTCCCCTGAGAATTTGGTGGCGGGCCGGATCGCAGGCCCCCAGGTATTTCGTGGTGCGAGGCGATAATCGCGCTGTCCGGCTCAAGACCGGACGTTCATGTATACATTAATCCGCTAGCGCTCTGCTGACGCTGCGAGCGAATTCTAGTAACTTCATGATTGTGATCAACAAATACAAAAACCAGATGGCAGCCTGCTGAAAATTCGGTATACAAAATGTGCCGCTTTGCAACGCAACTATGTGTCAGCCTCGCACGGCTGTTGCATCGCGATACATCATTTCCGCAATGAGCACCCGTTTTTGCCTCGGTGAGACGGGACCCGGACCGGGCACACCGCCGCTTCGCCCCACCGCTACCCATCCGCGCGGCAAAGGTTCAGCATGCAAGGCCGTCCCCGGCTCGCGTTGTGAGGAACACCGATGGTGAAGACCGCGCCCGTCACCGACCTGGATCCGACCGAAGCCGAAATGGCCGTCCACGTCGCGCGCTTCCGCGACATTCCCAGCACGGCGAAGTCCTTCATCGATACCCGCCTGCCCGGCCACGAGCGCGACATCTACACCATCATCGGCGGCGGCGTGCTCGAGGATCCCGACATCCGGCCGCCGCTGCCCGCGCAGGATTTCCACCTGGCGATCATTCGCGCCGAGCCCGGCAAGGGCGCCGCGCTGCATTCACACCTGACGCAGGAAGTGTTCATGCCGCTGTCCGGGCGTTGGGCCGTGTGTTGGGGTCCGCGCGGGGAGCGCGAGGTGATCCTCGAACCGTACGACACCATCTCGGTGCCCGTGCACGTGATGCGCGGCTTCCGCAACGCCGGCGAGGAAACGGGGCTGATGCTCGCGATCGTCGGCGGTCACGATCCCGGCAAGGTCGGCTGGCCGGCGGAGATGAAGGAACGCGTGCGCGGCATCGGCTACGAGCTCGGCGACGACGGGCTGCTGCGCGAAATCCCGCGGACGCCCGCATGAGCCGCTACGCCGCACTGCGCGAGGACGCCGCGCTGTCGCGCGAGGAAATCGCGCGTTACCAAGAGGCGGGCCAGCTGACGCCGCGCTGGCGCCTGCCGACCGCGAAGCTCCTGCGCATGCAGGAGGCGCTCGAACGGCTGCTCGTCGCGCGCGCCGATCACCGCCCGGACTTCATCTCGCTGCCGCACGTGCCCTGGGACGGCCCGGGCGGCTTCGAAGTCGCGCGCGAGTTCTTCGACTTCGTCACCGATCCCGATCTGCTCGATCTCGTCGAGGCGGTGATCGGGCCCGACATCGTGCTGTGGGCGTCGTCGGTGTTCTGCAAGCCGGCCGGCGTCGGACTCGAGGTGCCGTGGCACCAGGACGGGCAGTACTGGCCGATCCGCCCGCGCGCGACGGTGACGGCGTGGATCGCGCTCGACGACGTCACGCGCGAGAACGGCTGCATGCGCGTCATCCCGGGCTCGCATCGCATGGGCGAGTTCAGCCACGAAGTGAGCGATCGCGAGGATCTCGTCCTCAACAACGTGCTGAACGATCCGCGGCTCGATCTGACGCAGGCCTACGACGTGGAGCTCGAGGCCGGCCAGCTCTCGCTGCACGACGCGAACCTCGTGCACGGCTCGCAGCCGAACCGCTCGGCGAAGCGTCGCGCGGGCTTCGCGATCCGCTACATGCCGTCGAGCTCGCATTACGATCGCAGCCTGCACATGGGCAGCGCGTCGAACACCGTGCCGGTCGAGTTCGCGCAGCGACCGATCTGGCTGGTGCGCGGCGTCGATCGCTGCGGGCGCAACGATTTCGACATCGGCCATAGCCACTGGTGATCCCATGCTCGTCCGCTTTCACAGCCCTGCCGACGCCGACATCATCATGTTCGGCGCGGTCGCCAAGGAACTGCTCAGCCTGATGGGATTTTCGGGCCGCATCCCCAGCGCGGTCCAGGCCGAAGACCTGCCTGCCGTGCGCGAGAAGCTGATCAATGGCCTCGCCGCGGCGCCGCCGGCACCGAGCGAAGACGACAGCGAGGAAGGCCGCGAGCGCGCGCGCAACTTCGTGCCCCTGAAGACGCGCGCGCAGCCGCTGATCAAGATGATCGACGCGGCCATTCGCAAGGACACGTATGTCATGTGGGAACAGACCCGCTGAGAGGGGAGGCCGCGATGGGGGACGTGATCCAGTTCCGCAAGCCCAGGCCCGGCGAGAAATCGCGCGGCAAGACGCTGTGCCGGGAAGGCTTCCACAAATGGGCGGTATGGCAACGCAAGCCCTTCGACGTGAAGCAGGGCCGGCTCGTCACGATCTACAAGTGCGCCCGCTGCGGCGAGACGCGCAGCGAGGCGACTTAGCGGTTCCTGTCGTCCGTAGCCCGTAGCAGCCGAAACGCCCGTTAATCTAGCCACGGAGGAAGAAATCGATTGATCGAGCGGCCCGGATACGCCGATACCTATGGAGGCGTCGACGGGCCGGCGGCTCGTCACCATTCCCTTCTTCCTCCGTGCCCTCCGTGGCTATACAGCTGAGCGTAAATCCACTCCACTGGCGTTTCGATGGCGTATGCCCGTGTAGCAACCTCCGACGTCATGCCCGCGCCAGCGGGCATCCACGCACTCCCCCGGCGTCCAGCACGGAAGAGGAATCGCCCGCCGGAGGCCTCCTCGTCAGGCGTGGATTCCCGCTGGCGCGGGCATGACGGTAATCGACACGCACTGGAGCGTATTTACGCTCAGCCATATAGATTCAATGAGCATCAGATAGCGCAGGCACGCCAGGATTCCACTACACCGATGCGGAGCTGCGAGAAGGGACCGTGCACCGTCGCGCCACTTCGTAGCTGAGGAGCGCGAGGCCGCCGACGGCGGCGAGGGTCCAGGTGGAGAAGGCGTGTGACACGCCGCTCGCGAGCATCAGCGAGAACAGGAACGGCGCGCAGGCCTTCGCGAAGAAGGACGGCAGGGCGAGCCGGCCGAGCAGCGCGCCGTAGTGCTCGCGCCCGAACAGCTCGGCCGGCACCGTGCCGCGCACGATCGTCAGCGTGCCGTTGCTGGCGCCGTAGCAGGCGGCGAACAGCAAGGCCTGGCTGCGATCGCCGTCGACGCCGGTCAGCAGCCACAGCGCGAGCCCCATCAGCAGGAAGGACACGCTGCCGACGCTGACCGCGCGCACGCGCGGCGCGACCGCGTATTCGACGATGCGCGCGAGCACCTGCATCGGACCGAACAGCGTACCGGCGAGGATCGCGTCCGTTTCGGCGATACCCGCAGCGCCGAGCAGGGCGACGAGATGCGCCGACAGCACCGCGAAGGCAAAGGACACGAGCGCGAAGGCGCTCGCCAGCCACCAGAAGGCCGGCCCCTGTCGCGGCAGGCGCGGCGGCCGGCGCGCGCGCAGCGGCGCGTCCCCGCGCGGGGCCGGCAGCGCGTAGCGGTAGAGCGGCAGGCACACGAACAGATGCAGGCCCGCGAACACCGCGCAGGCGCTGCGCCAGTCCCAGGTCGTCGTCAGCCAGTGCGACAGCGGCCAGAACACGGTGCTCGCGAAGCCGCCGATCAGCGTCAGCGCCGTCACCGCCCGCCGCAGGCGCGGCCCCGGCGCCAGCTGGTTCAGGGCCGCCATCGCGGCATCGTAGAGTCCGCAGCCCATTGCGAGCCCGGCCAGCGCCCAGCCGAGGAAAAAAGGGCCGCGGGACTCGGCCAGGGCCAGGGTCGCGAAGGCTGCCGTGCCGAGCAGCGCCGCGAGCGACAGCACGCCGCGACCGCCGTAACGATCGATGCGTCGGCCCACGACGGGCGCGACCACGCCCGACAGCAGCAGGGCGAGGGTGAAGCCGCCGTACACCACCGTCTGCGGCAGACCGAGGCTCGTGCCCATCGGGCGGCCCAGCACCGCGATCGAGTAGTACAGCGAACCCCAGGCGACGACCTGTGCAACACCGAGCGCCGGAATGAAGCGCCACAGGGACGGGCCGGACTCGGCAGCAGGGGAATTCACGCGTGGCGTCTCTTTGCGGCGCGGATTGTCGCACGGTCGCGGGGTTTCGCGATCGGGGCTTTCCTGCAAGAATTCGCGCCTGTTCCAGCCGCGCCGCGGCGCAATCGCCGCTCTTCGCCATGCTCCTGATGATCGACAACTACGATTCCTTCACCTACAACCTCGTGCAGTACTGCGGGGAGCTGGGGGAGGAAGTCGAGGTCGTGCGCAACGATGCCATCGACGTCGCCGGCATCCGGCGCATGCGGCCCGATCACATCATCATCTCGCCGGGCCCCTGCACGCCGAACGAGGCCGGCGTGTCGCTCGCGGTCGTGCGCGAGCTCGCCGGCGAGTTTCCGCTGCTCGGCGTCTGCCTCGGCCACCAGAGCATCGGCCAGGCCTTCGGCGGCCGCATCGTGCACGCGCGCGAGGTGATGCACGGCAAGACTTCGGCCATCCATCATCTGGACTGCGACGTGTTCGCCGGCCTGCCGAATCCGTTCACGGCGACGCGCTACCACTCGCTGGTGATCGAGAAGTCGAGCTGCCCGCCCTGCCTCGAAGTGACGGCCTGGACCGAGCTGCCGGACGGCAGCCTCGACGAGATCATGGGCGTGCGCCACCGCGAGCTGCCGGTGTCCGGCGTGCAGTTCCATCCCGAATCGATCCTGACCGAGCACGGCCACGATCTGCTGCGCAACTTCTTCGCGCTGAGCCGGGCCGCGCGCAAGGCGGGCTGAAGACCGTGCAGATCCGCGACGCCATCGCCGCGGTCGTCGAGGGACGCGATCTCGTCTACGACGACATGCTCGAGGTCATGCACCAGATCATGACCGGCGAGACCACGCCGGCGCAGATCGCGGGTTTCCTCGTCGCGCTGCGGATGAAGGGCGAGACGGTCGACGAGATCACCGCCGCCGCCGCCGTGATGCGCGAGTTGTCGCTGAAAGTGGACTGCGACTGCGCGCCGCTGATCGACACCTGCGGCACCGGCGGCGATGCGACCGGCACCTTCAACATCTCGACGGCCGCGGCCTTCGTCGTCGCCGCCGCCGGCGGCCACGTCGCGAAGCACGGCAATCGCTCGGTCTCCAGTGCCAGCGGCTCGGCCGATCTGCTGGAGGCGGCCGGCGTGAAGATTGCGCTGCCGCCGGAGGCGATCGCGCGAGCCGTGCGCGAGACGGGCTTCGGCTTCATGTTCGCGCAGGCCCATCACAGCGCGACGCGCCATGCCGCAGGCCCGCGCCGCGAGCTCGGCATCCGCACGCTGTTCAACGTGCTCGGCCCGTTGACGAACCCGGCGCTCGCACCGCTGCAGGTCGTCGGCCTCTTCTCCGTCGACTGGGTGCGCAAGATCGCCGCGGTGCTGCGCCGGCTCGGCACGCGCCGCGCGCTCGTCGTGCACGCGCAGGATGGGCTCGACGAACTCAGCATCGGCGCGCCGACGCACGTCGCCGAGCTGAACGCGGGCGAGATCTCGCATTACGTCTTCGATCCGGCCGCGCTGGGAATCGCACCGGCGCCGCTCGCGGGCCTGCGCGTCGCGAACGCGGCCGAGAGCCTCGCCGTCATCGAGCGCGTGTATGCGAACGAGCCGGGTCCCGCGCGCGACATCGTCGCGCTGAACGCCGGCGCCGCGCTGTACCTGTGCGATTTCGCCGCGAGCATCGAGGCAGGCTATCACGAGGCGCTCGCGATCATCGCCCGCGGCGCCGCGCGCGCCGCCTTCGATCGCCACATCGCCTATACGCAGGCCATCGAGGTTCCTCCGCGCCCATGAGCAACGAAACCACCGCGCTGGCCCCGGGCCGCGACGTCCTCGCCGAGATCTTCGAGCACAAGCGCGGCGAGGTCGCCGCGCGCAAGGCGCGGCAATCGCTCGCGGAGCTCCGTCGCGCCGCGCAGGACCGTCCGTCGCCGCGCGGCTTCGAACGTGCGCTGCGCGCGCGCATCGCGCGCGGCCAGCCGGCCGTGATCGCCGAGTGCAAGAAGGCCTCGCCGTCGAAAGGCGTCATCCGCGAAGACTACGATCCCGCGGCGATCGCGCGCTCCTACGCCGCGCACGGCGCGGCCTGCCTGTCGGTGCTGACCGACGAGCGCTATTTTCAGGGCAAGGACGCCGATCTGATCGCGGCGCGCGCGGCCTGCGCGCTGCCCGTCATTCGCAAGGACTTCATGTGCGATCCATGGCAGATCTGGGAATCGCGCGTGTTGGGCGCCGACTGCGTGCTGCTGATCGTCGCGGGTCTCGACGATCCCACGCTGCAGACGCTCGCCGACGCGGCGCGCGAAGCCGATCTCGATGTGCTCGTCGAAGTCCACGATCGTCTCGAGCTCGAGCGCGCCCTGCGTCTGCGCCTGCCGCTGATCGGCATCAACAACCGCGATCTGAAGCGCTTCGTGACCGACATCGAGACGACGATCGGCCTCCTGCGCGACATCCCGTCCGATCGTCTCGTCGTCACCGAATCCGGCATCCACACCCGCGAGCAGATAGCCTACCTCCGCGGCCGCGACGTCAATGCCTTCCTCGTCGGCGAAGCCTTCATGCGCGAGGCGGAGCCTGGTGTGAAGTTGAGCGAGCTGTTTTTTTGAAGAGAATCTATATAGCTGAGCGTAAATCCACTCCACTGGCGGTTCGATGGCGTATGTCCGTGTAGACACCTCCCACGTCATGCCCGCGCCAGCGGGCATCCACGCACTCCCCCCGGCGTCCAGCGCGGAAAAAGAGGAATCGCCCGACGGAGACCGCCTCGTCAGGCGTGGATTCCCGCTGGCGCGGGAATGACGGTAATCAACACGCACTGGAGCGTATTTACGCTCAGCTATCTAGCCACGGAGGACACGGAGAAGAAAATTGATCGGGATTGTGTTCAGCGAACGCCGTCGCATCACTCATCGCCGGCATCTCGGAACCTCTCCATCAATCCGTTTCCTTCTCCGTGCCCTCCGTGGCTAGATTTTCTTAACCCGCCAGGCCGCGAAGCCGAGGCAGTTGCCGCTGGGATCGGCGATGCAGAATTCGGCGCGTTCGTCCGGCGTGCCGCGGGCGTCGAAGCGCGGCGTTTCGCGGTAGCGTACGCCGATGTAGTTCAGGTGATCGACGGCGCGGTGCCAGTCTTCCCAGCCCATCACGAGGCCGAAGCGCGGCAGCGCCTGCGGCACCGCTGCGGCATCCTTCGCGACGAGGCGGGCGTCGAGCTCGCAGCCGAAGAAATCGATCGTGAGCCCGTCATCGCGTTCGTCGACGACGCGGCAGCCGAGCGTGTCCTCGTAGAAGCGACGCGTGACGGCGAGATCATGCACGCCGATCGCGATGCGCGGGCGCGGGCGCATCGTGAATTCCTCGAGCGGGCCGCCCTTGCCGCCCCTGGCGTTATTGCTGCTGGCCATAGGTCTCGAACTGCTTGAGGGCCTCGGCAATCTCGCCGTCGGAAAGCAGCGCGGGCCCGCCCGCGCCCAGCGCGAGCAGATACTGCTTCGCGAGCTCCTCGACCTCGACCGTGAGCTTCAGCGCGCGCGGCAGATCCGCGCCCAGCGCGACGAGGCCGTGGTTCGCGAGGAGGCAGGCGCGCCGGCCTTCGAGGCCCGCGAGCACCGCGTCCGACAGCGCCGCCGTGCCGAAGGTCGCGTACGGCGCGCAGCGGATGGTAGCACCGCCGGCGACGGCGACCATGTAGTGAAAGGGCGGAATCTCGCGCCGCGCACAGGCCAGCGCCGTCGAATACGGCGCATGCACGTGCACGATGGCGCCGGCCTCGGGGCGCGCGGCATAGATGCCGACATGGAAACGCCATTCGCTGGACGGCCGGTGGCGTGTGTCGCGCGGCCTGCCGTCCAGCGCGAGCGGCACGATCATTTCCTCGCGCAGATCGCCCGGCAGCACGCCGCTCGGCGTGATGAGGAGTCCGTCGCCGCAGCGCAGGCTCGCATTGCCGGCCGCCGCGCGATTGAGCCCGTCACGCTCGAGCCGCTGCATCACGGCGACGAGCGCCGTGCGCAGCGCGCCTTCGTCCGCGCTACCTGAGGAAGAGATCGTAGGCGGCATTCTGCTCTTCCTCGACGTAGTCCATCGCGAGATTCGCGAGGAATTCCCGGAACGGCAGCTGCTGCGAAGCCGACACCTGGATGCCCATCAGCACGCGCCCATAGGCGGCGCCGTGGTTGCGGTAGTGGAAGAGGCTGATGTTCCAGCGGTCGCCGATCTGGTTCAGGAAGTGCAGCAGTGCGCCGGGGCGCTCGGGAAACTCCACGCGCAGCAGGCGCTCGTCGTCGACCCCGCCGCCGTGACCGCCGACCATGTAGCGGATGTGCAGTTTCGCGAGATCGTTCTCCGAGATGTCGATCGCCTCGAAGCCCTTCTCGCGCAGGCCGTCGAGCAGCACCGACTTGTCGCCGTCGGTCGCTCGCAGCTGCACGCCGGCAAATACCGTCGCGCGTTCGCGGTCGGCGTAGCGGTAGTTGAACTCCGTGATCGCACGCGGGCCGAGCGCGTGACAGAAACGGCGAAAGCTGCCGGGGCGCTCGGGAATGATCGCGCCGATCAGCACTTCGCGCTTCTCGCCGAGCTCGGCGAGCTCGGCAATGTGGCGCAGCCGATCGAAATTCACGTTCGCGCCGCTCAGGATCGCAATGAGCTCGGCGTCGCGCAGGCGCTCGCGCGTGACGTACTGCTTGAGGCCTGCGAGGGCGAGCGCGCCGGCGGGCTCGGCGATCGAGCGCGTGTCCTCGAAGATGTCCTTCACCGCCGCGCAGATCTCGTCGATGCCGACCGTCAGCACCTCGTCGACGTGCTCGCGCGCGATGCGAAAGTTTTCCTCACCGACCTGCCGCACGGCGGCGCCGTCCGCGAAGATGCCGATGCGTTCGAGCACGACGCGCCTGCCGGCTTCGAGCGCACGCGCCATGCACGCCGCTTCGTCGGCCTCGACCCCGATGATCCGGATCGAGGGCACCAGCGCCTTGACGTAGGCGGCGACGCCGGCGATCAGCCCGCCGCCACCGACCGGCACGAAGATCGCGTGCGGCGGCGTCGGATGCTGGCGCAGGATTTCCATCGCGACCGTGCCCTGCCCGGCGATGATCAGCGGGTGATCGTAGGGCGGCACGTAGGTGTAGCCCTTCTCCGCGGCGAGCGCGTGCGCGTGCTCGGCGGCCTCGTCGTAGGTGTTGCCGGACAACACGATCTCGCCGCCGAGGCGGCGCACGGCTGCGACCTTGATCTCGGGCGTGGTCTTCGGCATCACGATGCGCGCGACGATGCCCAGTCGTCCGCCGGCGAGCGCGACGCCCTGCGCGTGATTGCCGGCAGAGGCGGTGATGACGCCCCTCGCGCGTTCTTCCGCGCTCAGCGCTGCCATCATCGTGTAGGCGCCGCGCAGCTTGTACGAGAACACGGGCTGCATGTCCTCGCGCTTGAGGAACACCGTGTTGCCGAGCCGGCGCGAGATCCCGGGCAGGCGATCGAGCGGCGTTTCGCGCGCGACGTCGTAGACCGGCGCGCGCAGGATCATCTTCAGGTACTGGTCGAGCATCGCCATACGATACCATTGATGTGCGGTGCGACGGCGCCGTTTTCCCCGGCTGGAGGCGAGCACGAACATGGCGGGCCTGGATCAGAACGAGAAGAAGCGCCTGGTGGCGACGGCGGCCCTCGACTACGTCGCGGACGACAGTATCGTCGGCGTCGGCACCGGCAGCACCGCGAACTGCTTCATCGATGCGCTGGCGACGCGCAGGGGCCGCATCCGCGGCGCCGTCGCGAGCTCGGAGGCGAGCGCGGCCCGGCTGCGCGCGGCCGGCATTCCGGTGCTGGACCTGAACGATACCGGCGAGCTCGGCGTCTATGTCGACGGCGCCGACGAGGCGACGCACGCGCGTCATCTCGTCAAGGGCGGCGGCGGTGCGTTGACGCGCGAGAAGATCGTCGCCGCCGCGAGCGCGCGCTTCGTCTGCGTGATCGACGACTCGAAGATCGTCGCCCGTCTCGGCCGCTTCCCGCTGCCGGTCGAGGTCATCCCGCTCGCGCGCAGTCAGGTCGCGCGCGCGCTCGCCGCGCTCGGCGGCCGGCCGCTGTGGCGCGAAGGCTTCGTGACCGACAACGGCAACGTGATCCTCGACGTGCACGGCCTCGACATCGCCGATCCCGTCGCGCTCGAAGCCGAGTTGAACCAGATCACGGGGGTGGTCACCAACGGTCTCTTCGCCCGGCGGCCGGCGGATCTGCTGCTCGTCGGCAGCGACGACGGCGTGGCGCGGATCTGATGGGCGTCGGCCGCTTCCTCGTCACCTTGGGCCTGGTGATCGTGCTACTCGGTCTCGCGTGGCCGTGGCTCGCGAAACTCGGCCTCGGCCGGCTGCCCGGCGACATCGTCGTCGAGCGTGGCCAGTCGCGCTTCTATTTCCCCGTCGTCACCTGCCTCGTCGTCAGTCTCGTACTGAGCCTCGTGCTGTGGTTGTTCCGGCGTTGAAGGGCTGCTGCGTCACGACCTCTTCGTAGCCCGGATGAGCGCACTGAATCCGGGATCTCTGTGAATCACGCAACGGAAAGCGCGCTGCCGTGTGGAGCGTCGAATTCCCGGATTCGCTGCGCTCATCCGGGCTACGGGAAAGGTTGCAGTCTCAGGCCTGATCACCCGGCCCCGTCGCGCTGAGCTCGGTGCCGGCGGCTTCCTCTTCGTCGGTGATGAAGAGTCGGCACATCAGCAGGCCGAGCTCGTAGAGCACGAGGATCGGGATCGCCATCAGCGTCTGCGACACCGGATCAGGCGGCGTCAGCACCGCGGCGACGACGAAGGCGCCGATGATGATGTAGGGCCGCTTGCGCGCGAGATCCTGGCGCGTCGAGATGCCGGTGCGCACGACGAGAAAGGTCGCGACCGGCACTTCGAAGGCGATCCCGAAGGCGAAGAACATCACGATCACGAAGTCGAGATACTTCGAGATGTCCGTCATCACCTGCACGCCTTCCGGCGCGGCAGCGGTCAGAAAGCCGAAGATCAGCGGGAAGACCACGTAGTACGCGAACAACCCGCCGAGGTAGAACAGCACGATGCTCGACATCAGCAGCGGGAAGGCGAGGCGCTTCTCGTGGCGATAGAGGCCCGGCGCGACGAAGGACCACAGCTGGTAGAAGATGTAGGGCACGCACAGCACGACGGCGACGAAACAGGTCAGCTTGAACGGCGCGAGGAAGGGCGACGCCACTTCGGTCGCGATCATCTGCGCGCCGACGGCCTTCATCTTGTCCATCATCGGCCGCGACAGCCAGCCGTAGAGCTGGTTCGACAGCGGCATCAGCACCAGCAGCACGGCGAGCACGCAGATGATCGAGCGCATCAAGCGTGTGCGCAGCTCCGCGAGATGTGAGACGAAGCTCTGCTCGGTGGGATCGAGATCGTCTTTGGGGGAGATCCCCTTGCCGGTCGACATCGATTCTAGGCCTGGCCGGACCCCTGCGGTGGCGGCGGCGTGTCGTTGGTCGTGATGGTCTGCTCGAGCGTGCGGTTCAGCGGAGCCTGGGTGATTTCGCGCTGCAGCTGCGTGAGCTCGCGGGTGCCGACGTCACGCTCGAGCTCGCTGCGCATTTCACGCGCGAGGCGCTGGGCGCGACCGATCCAGCGCCCGACCGTGCGCACGAGCTCGGGCAAGCGCTCCGGCCCGACGACCAGGAGCGCGACGAGCCCGATCATCACGAGCTCGGTGAAGCCGACGTCGAACACGGCGGCGTGTCTCAGCCGTTCTTCTTCTCGCCGGTGACGACGGCCTCGCCTTCGATCACGCGCTTGCTGTCCGCGACGTCGGCCTGGCCTTCTTCCTGGCCGTCCTTCAGCGCTTTCTTGAAGTCGCGGATCCAGCCGCCGACGTCGGAGCCGATGCCGCGGATCTTCTTCGTGCCGAACACCAGCATCACGATCACGAGGATCACGATGAGTTCCTTGATTCCTATGCCCATGGAGGTTCTCCGTGCTGCGGGGAGCCGGGCCGGCGGGGCCGCGGCGAAGGGTGGATGGGGCTATTGTCCCGGACGCGACGCCTTTTCCTCAATGCCGGAGACGCCGAAGCGCCGGGCAAGTTCCGCAAGCACGGCCGCATGGTCGAGGCCGCGGGCCGCCAGCGCCACCAGGGTGTGGAACCAGAGGTCGGCGACCTCGTGGATCAGGGCCGCATCGTCCGCATGGCCGGCGGCGATGACGACCTCGGTGGCTTCCTCGCCGATCTTCTTGCGGATCAGGTCCGGACCGCCCGCGTACAGCCGCGCGACGTAGGACTGCGCGGGATCGGCGGTCTTGCGCTGTTCCAGGATGCTGGCCAGCTGTGCCAGTACGTCTGTGTCCATGGGGCCTCGGGGGCGCTCACGCGCGGTAGATGTCCTTCGGATCCTTGAGCACCGGGTCGACGATTTCCCAGCGGCCGTCCGTCAGACGCCGGTAGAAACAGCTTGCACGTCCCGTGTGGCAGGCGATGCCGCCGAGCTGCTCGACCCGCAGCACGACGGCGTCGCCGTCGCAGTCGAGGCGGATTTCGACGACGCGCTGGACGTGGCCGGACTCCTCGCCCTTGCGCCACAGGCGCGCCCGCGAGCGCGACCAGTACACCGCACGCCCTTCGGCGGCGGTCGCCGCGAGCGCCTCCCGGTTCATCCAGGCGACCGTCAGCACGCGGCCGCTCACGGCGTCCTGGGCCACCGCGGCGACGAGTCCGGCGGCGTCCCAACGCACCTCGTCCAGCCAGCTCACGCGCGGATCTCGATGCCGGCCGCGGCCATGTGGCGCTTGGCCTCGCCGACGGTGTACTCGGCGAAATGGAAAATGCTCGCGGCGAGCACGGCGTCGGCATGCCCGCGCTTCACGCCGTCGACGAGGTGATCGAGATTGCCGACCCCGCCGGAAGCGATGACGGGGATGGCGACGGCGTCGGCGACGGCGCGCGTCAGTCCCAGATCGAAGCCGTCGCGGGTGCCGTCGCGGTCCATGCTGGTCAGCAGGATCTCGCCGGCACCGAGCGTGGCCATGCGCGCGGCCCATTCGACGGCGTCGATGCCGGTCGGCTTGCGGCCGCCGTGCGTGAAGACTTCCCAGCGCTCGGCGTGCGGCACGCGCCGCGCGTCGATCGCGACGACGATGCACTGCGAGCCGTACTTCCGCGCCGCTTCCTGCACGAATGCCGGGTCGAACACCGCCGCGGTGTTGATCGCAACCTTGTCCGCCCCCGCCGTCAGCATCCGCCGCACGTCGGCGAGCGTGCGGATGCCGCCGCCGACGGTCAGCGGAATGAACACTTCGGAGGCCACGGACTCGACGACGTGCACCATCGTCGCGCGCTCGTCGCTGCTCGCGGTGATGTCGAGGAAGGTGATTTCGTCGGCGCCTTCGCGATCGTAGCGACGCGCGATCTCGATCGGATCGCCGGCGTCGCGGATGTCGACGAAGCGCACGCCCTTCACCACGCGGCCCGCATCGACGTCGAGACAGGGAATGATGCGCTTCGCGAGACCCATTGGAGGTGGATGCCAGCGGGCGCGCGTTCAGCGCGCCGCGCTGAGCTCGTCGGCGAGGGCCTGCGCGGCGCGCAGGTCGAGGGTTCCTTCGTAGATCGCGCGGCCCGTGACCGCACCGGCGATGCCCTCGCCCTCGACCGCGCAGAGCGCGCGGATGTCGTCGAGGTTGGTGACGCCACCGGAGGCGATGACGGGAATGGTGAGCTGGCGTGCGAACTCGACGGTGGCGTCGAGGTTCAGCCCGTTCATCATGCCGTCGCGCCGGATGTCGGTGAACACGATCGCCTCGACGCCGTCCTCCTGGAACTGGCGGGCGAGGTCGACCGCGTCGTGACGCGAGAGCTTGGACCAGCCTTCGATCGCGACCTTGCCGTCGCGGACGTCGAGACCGACCATCACGTGGCTCGGGAATTCGAGGCACATGTCCTGCACGAAGTGCGGCGCGGTCACCGCCTTGGTGCCGATGATCACGTAGCGCACGCCGGCTTCGAGATAGCTCGCGATCGTCTCCTCGTTGCGAATGCCGCCGCCGACCTGGATCGGCACGTGCGGGAAGGCCTGTGCGATGTCGTGGATCACGCCCGAGTTCACCGGCTTGCCGAGCGTAGCGCCGTTGAGGTCGACGAGGTGCAGGCGCCGCGCGCCCTGCTCGACCCAGCGGGCGGCCATCGCCAGCGGATCTTCCGAGTAGACGGTGTCGTCGTTCATCACGCCCTGGCGCAGGCGCACGCACTTGCCGTCCTTGATGTCGATGGCGGGAATGATGAGCATGCGGGCGGAAGCCGTGGAATTCGCTGTTCGACTTGGGAGAGAGCGGATAGCGCGGGCTCTTTGTTATACGAGTCGCTGCGGGAGTCGCTGCGGGCCAATTTAATACCAGTTCCGGCGTTTGGGAAGGGCGCGGGCGCGCCGATCGCCGCGCCTGCGCGCGCTCAGTGCGCCTCGTCCCAGTTCGCGCCGGTCCCCGTCTCCACCACCAGCGGCACGGCCAGCTCGGCCGCGGCCGCCATCCGCGTCGCCAGCCCGGCAGAGATCTCGTCGACTGCCGCGGTCTCGACCTCGAGCACCAGCTCGTCGTGCACCTGCATGATGATCGCGGCCGGCAGCCGGGCGGTTTCGAGCCACGCATCGACGGCGATCATCGCGCGCTTGATGATGTCCGCCGCCGTGCCCTGCATCGGCGCATTGATCGCCGTGCGCTCGGCGTACTGGCGGCGCTGCACGTTGCGGGAATTGATTTCCGGCAAGTACAGCCGCCGCCCGAACACGGTTTCGACGTAGCCCTGCTCGTGGGCTTCGGCGCGGATGCGGTCCATGTAACCCTTCACGCCCGGATAGCGGGCGAAGTAGAGCTCGACGTAGCTCTGCGCCGCGCCGCGCTCGATGCCGAGCTGGCGGGCGAGCCCGAACGCGGACATGCCGTAGATCAGGCCGAAATTGATGGCTTTTGCCGAGCGTCGTTGTTCGTCCGACACCTGCTCGAGCGGCAGGCCGAAGACCTCGGCCGCCGTCGCGCGGTGGATGTCCGCGCCCTGCGCGAAGGCGGACAGCAGCCGCGCATCGCCGGACAGATGCGCCATGATCCGCAGCTCGATCTGCGAGTAGTCGGCCGCCAGCAGCAGCTTGCGCGGCGGCGCCACGAAGGCCTGTCGGATGCGCCGGCCTTCGGGCGTGCGAATGGGGATGTTCTGCAGATTCGGATCGGAGGACGACAGACGCCCGGTCGCCGCCACGGCCTGGTGGTAGCTCGTGTGCACGCGGCCGGTGTCGCGATTGACCTCCTCGGGCAGGCGATCGATGTAGGTCGACTTCAGCTTCGACAGCGCGCGGTGCTCGAGGATGAGGCGCGGCAGCGCGTATTCCTCGGCGAGATCGGCGAGCGCGGACTCAGCCGTCGACGGCTGGCCGGTCGGCGTCTTCTGCGTGACGGGCAGGCCGAGCTTGTCGAAGAGGATCTGCTGGATCTGCTTCGGCGAGCCGATGTTGAAGGGCTCGCCGGCCGCATCGAAGGCGGCGAGCTCGATCTCGTGCATCTTCGCCGCCAGCTCACCGCCCTGGCCGCGCAGCATCTCGACGTCGACCAGCACGCCGCGACGCTCGATGCGCGAGAGCACGGGCACCAGCGGTATCTCGATCTCGGTGAGCACGGCGGGCAGGCGCGGCGCCGCGGCGAGGCGCGGCCACAGCTGCTCGTGCAGGCGCAGGCACACGTCGGCGTCCTCGGCCGCATAGGGCGCCGCGAGCTCGACCGGCACCTCGTTGAAGGTGAGCTGCTTCGCGCCCTTGCCGGCGACGTCCTCGAAGTGACT
This sequence comes from Gammaproteobacteria bacterium, assembly GCA_050248455.1. Lineage (GTDB taxonomy): Bacteria > Pseudomonadota > Gammaproteobacteria. The sequence continues at coordinate 16,855 of JBFWSI010000008.1, forward strand.
CGTCGACAGCCCCAGGTACTGCAGCGCGAGCGAATCGAGATCGTGGCGGGTCGCCGTGCTGTTCAGCACATAGGATTCCAGCATCGTGTCGTAGCGGATGCCGGTCAGCGTGATGCCGTGGTTCAGCAGCACGTTGCGATCGTATTTCGCGTGATGCCCGACCTTCGCGATCCGCGGATCCTCCAGCAGCGGCCTCAGCGCAGCCAGCACTTCGTCGCGATGGAGCTGCTCCGGTGCATCGAGGTAATCGTGCGCGAGCGGCACGTAGGCCGCGTGGCCGGGTGTCACGCAGAAGGACACGCCGACGATGCGCGCCTCCATGTAGTTGAGGCTCGTCGTCTCGGTATCGAAGGCGAACAGCGGCGCCGCGCGCAGCAGGGCCAGCCAGCGCTCGAGATGCTCGCGCGTGAACACCGTCTCGTAGCCTTCGCGCGTCGACTGCGTCGCGGGCGGCGGAGCGGCCGCGGGCGCGCCCTCCTGCTCGAGCTGGCGCAGCCAGGTCTTGAATTCGAGCTCGCGGAACAGCGCGACCAGCCGCGCCTGGTCCGGGGCGCGGCAGGCGAGCCCTTCGCAGGTCCACGGCAGCTCGAGATCGTCGATGATCGTCACCAGCCGCTTCGACAGCGGCAGCTGCTCCAGCGCCTCGCGCAGATGGTTGCCGACCGCGCCGCCGATCTCGGCGGCATGGACGAGGAGCGCATCGAGATTGCCGTACTGCGTGAGCCACTTCGCGGCGGTCTTGGGCCCGACCTTGGGCACGCCCGGCACGTTGTCGACGCTGTCGCCGACGAGCGTCAGGTAGTCCACGATCTGCGCCGGCGCCACGCCGAACTTGGTGCGCACGCCTTCCTCGTCGAGCACCGTGTTGTCCATCGTGTTGACCAGCGTGATCGCGGGCGTGACGAGCTGCGCGAGATCCTTGTCGCCGGTCGAGATCACGACTTCCCAGCCGTCGCGCGCGGCGCGGCGCGCGAGCGTGCCGATGACGTCGTCGGCCTCGGTGCCGTCCTGCACCAGGCGCGGCATGCCGAGCGCATCGATGATGTCGTACAGCGGCTGGATCTGCACGGCGAGATCGTCCGGCATCGGCGGGCGGTTCGACTTGTACGCCGGATACCATCCGTCGCGATGCGTCTTGCCGCGCGGATCGAAGACCACCGCGAAGGCCTGCGCCGGATAGTCGTTCTGCAGCTTCTTCAGCATCGCGACGACGCCGTGAATGGCACCGGTCGGCTGACCCTTGGAGTTCGACAGGCCCGGCAGCGCGTGGAAGGCGCGATACAGGTAGGACGAGCCGTCGACCAGCACGAGGCGGGGTTTGTTCATGCGCGAATGACGATGTGCCTTGTGCTTGGAGTGCCGTGGCGATGTCGGAATCCGGACGACGCGCCGGGCAGCCCGTGCGCCGCTTCGACGCGAGGGATCTGCCTGCGCGCTGATGCTATGCTAATGACTGCCCATTCACCATCGCACACGACCGAGAAAGCTCCCATGCGCATTTCCAGAGCGGCCCTGCTGCCCGTCACCTTGCTCGCCGCGCAACTCGCTCTCGCCGAGGATCCGGCCGGCTTGCAGAACGTGCCGGAAGCGGCACCCGATCCGCTGCCGCCGATGGAAGACGGTCAGGCACTCGAGCCCGAGGTCACGATCGTTCGCCGCAAGGACGCGATCGTCGAGGAGCATCGCATCAACGGTCGTCTCTACCAGGTCAAGATCACGCCGAAGTTCGGCAAGCCCTACTACCTCGTCGATCAGGACGGTGACGGCCGGCTCGAGTCGCGCATCTCGAACATGGCGGATCAGAACTACGTCATTCCGCAGTGGGTGATCTTCAGCTGGTGAAGCCCCGCATCGCTCCGCGATGTCCGTCTACACCGAGGTGCCGCGCGCGGCCCTCGACGACTTCCTGAAGCCCTATGCCCTCGGTGCCGTGCTGGCCTTCGAAGGCATCCTCGAGGGCGTCGAAAATACGAACTACTTCCTCACCACCAGCGTTGGCGCCTACGTCCTGACGCTGTTCGAAGCGACGCCGCCCGCGAGCCTCCCCTATTGCCTCGCCCTGATGACGCATCTCGCCGCACGCGGCATCCCGGCGCCGTTGCCGCTCGCGGCACGCGACGGCAGCGTATTGGGCAGCCTGTGCGGCCGGCCGGCCGCCCTCGTCGCCCGCCTGCCGGGTGCCAGCGTCGCACGACCGACGCTCGCGCAATGCGCGGCGATCGGCGCTGTGCTCGGCCGCATGCATCTCGCGGTTGCCGATTTCGGCCCGCGACGGGACGGCACCCGCGGCGCAGACTGGCGCGCGGCCACCGCCGCGCGACTCGCGGCGCGTCTGGGCTCCGCCGATCTGGCCCTCGTCGCCGAGGAAGTCGCACTGCAGGCCGGCGCTCCGCTCGCGGGCCTGCCGGGCGGGGCCGTGCACGGGGATCTGTTCCACGACAACGTGTTGTTCGCGGGCGATGCGCTGACCGGCGTCATCGATTTCTACTACGCGGCCCACGAAGCTTTCGTCTATGACGTCGCGGTGACGGTTGCGGACTGGTGCTTCAGCGCCGGACGTTGCGACGAGGGCCGCGCACGGGCGCTGCTCGGCGCCTATCGCGCGACGCGTGAGATCTCCCGCGCGGAAATCGAGGCCTGGCCGCTCGCACTGCGTGCGGCGGGCCTGCGCTTCTGGCTGTCACGGCTGCACGATGCGCTGTTCCGCAAGCCGGGTGAGCTCGTGCTGATCAAGGATCCGGCGGCGTGCCGGGCGGTAGTGCTCGCGGCCCGGCGCGAGCCGGAACGCCTGCGTCGCTGCTGGGGCCAATCGCAGGGCTAGTAGGAGCGAGCCGGCGCTGACCGCCAAAGGAAAAGCCCTCCGAAGAGGGCTTTTCCGGCTCCGTGCTAGCGTCGGATCAGTTGCTGACCACGTCCAGTTAGACGCGAAGGTTCTGCGCACGGCATTCTGCCGTGTCATTCGTCGCCACCGGCTTGCTCTCGCCGTAGCCCGTCGGCTGCAGGCGCGAGGCATCGAT
>JBFWSI010000009.1:0-19481 GCA_050248455.1 Gammaproteobacteria bacterium
CGCGAAACACGCCGCGCAGTGGTTGGCGACCATCGAGACCTATGCGAACCCCGTGATCGGCGCCCTGGCCGTCGACAAGGTCGAGCTGTCGCACATCGTCACCATCCTCGAAAAGGACGGGCTCTGGGAGGCGAAAACGGAAACGGCAACCAGGCTGCGCCAGCGTATCGAAGCCGTGCTCACCTGGGCGACCGTCCGCGGCTACCGAAAGGGCGACAACCCGGCGCGCTGGAAAGGTCACCTAGACGCCGTGCTTCCGAAACCTAGCAAAGTGGCGAAGGTCGAGCACCACCGCGCCCTCCCCGTCTCCGGCATGTTCTCGTTCATGACCGACCTGCGGAAGCGGCCCGGCATCGCGGCGCGCTGTCTCGATTTCGTGATCCTGACCGCCGTCCGCAGTGGCGAGGCGCGCGGCGCGACCTGGGGCGAAATCGACCTGGACGCCGCAGTGTGGACCGTGCCGGCCGATCGAATGAAAGCCCACAAGGAACACCGCGTGCCGCTGTCTGCGGATGCTGTGGCGCTGCTGAAGGACCTGCCTCGCATGCAGGGCTCGGACTACGTTTTCCCTGCCGCACGCGGCGGCAGGTTGTCCGACATGGCGCTGACCGCCGTCATGCGCAGGATGGAAGTGGACGCCGTCCCGCACGGCTTTCGAAGCGCTTTCCGCGACTGGTGCGCCGAGCACACCAATTACCCGCACGAGGTCGCCGAGATGGCGCTAGCGCACACCATCAGCAGCGCCGTCGAGCGCGCGTATCGGCGTGGTGACTTGTTCGAAAAGCGGCGCAACCTTATGGACGACTGGGCGCGCTTCCTGCGACTGCCACCCGCTGCCGGCGACGTCGTGCCGCTGAGGGCGCAGGCATGAATCCCGACGATATCGAGACACTGATTTACGCCGAAGGGCGGCTGGCTTATCTCGGCAGCGAGTTCGAACAAGATGGTAATCCGATGTGGGCGTGGGAAGCGCTTCACCTGTGGCGCAGTGCTCTCGCAACCGGACTGCCAGACGGCACGCAGCTTCAGCTGCCGCCGTGGGTGGTGGTCTATCTCGCGGAGGCCGCCGCGAACATGTTTGCGCTGATCGACCTCCCCAAGGGTCAGCGCATGGCAGTGCCGATACAGAACGCACTGATGTTGAACAAGCATTCAGGGCGCGGCAGTCTGATCGAAAACTGGCGTGAAAAGCGCGCACACGTAGCGCGCGAGGGTAGGCGGACAGTGGCAGCACTGCGGGGCGACGACCACATGCTCGACGTCAACAAACGGCGTATCGAGGAACATCGAGCAATGCCTAGCGAGAAGCACAAAGACAAGCTCTATGTGCGGGACCTGCACGCCGGGCGCGTTGTTGATGCCGAAGCGCTGGCTCCTCACGCCGAGCGCGACAGGAAGCGACGGAGCCGGGCCAAAAAGTAACTGTTACAGCATTGTCCGGGGAGCGCTGAAAACAGGGTTTCCAATACGTCACAAGCCGCCGCGAGGCGGTAGCAGCAAATGCGAGGTGACGTATGCAGAAGTTCCCCCGGCCGGTCGGCCTGGCTCCGGCGACGAAGCGCTGGAAGCTGTCAGACCTGCTCCGCTACGAAGCGGCGCAGGCTGGCGGCGACCCTTCGTCGGTGGCGGTCGAGCACGAACGGTTTTTGACGGATCGACAGGTTGCCGAGCGCTACGGCATTGCGCGCCCCACTGTGTGGCGCTGGGCTGCCGAAGAAAAGGCGGTGGCCTAGATGGCGCTGAAGCGGGACGCCGGCCGGCCAGGGCCGACGTCCGCAGAACACAAAGGCAAGAACTACACCCGCAATTCTAACACTTGGCGCGCCGTACAGCGTCAGCACGAACATCGTGCCGCCGACTTCGCTCGCCGCTTCGCACATCGCAGGGGTGGGCCATGAGCGTCAGCATCCATCCCCGCATCCGTCGTCCCGATCCGCGTCGTGAAATCGAGCGCGAGCTGCTGGTACGTGCCATTGGTTCCGGCCCGCGCGAGCTGCGCCGCTGCTTCTGGACGCTCTACGTGCAGACGCGCCGCGAGCGCGAGCAGGAGGTGCGGAAGTGAACGCGCCTGTAACAGTTGCGGCTAAGCGTTACCCGCACGTATTCATCTGCCGAGGGTGTGGGAGCTTCGGTTGGTCCGACCGTAGCGATGCCGTCACATGCTCGCCAGCGTGCCGCGTGAAGTGGCACCGAAGCGACGATCGCGTACGGACCATTGAGATGCTGAAGGCACCATTCTTTGCGGGTGTCACGGTCGCGCTAATAGCGCGTATCGATGCGTTACGAGAACTGCGACCGGACCTCGCAGATCGTCTTTGGGCTGGCGAGAAAATCGACTATCGCGTCGACGTGTGGGACGCGCTGATCGAGCGCGCCAAGCAGGTTTTGGAGGGCGGCAAGTGACCGCCGCCGACACGTTGATCGCGCGCCTAGAAAAAGTGAAGGCTACGGGGCCGGACGCATGGGTCGCATCCTGTCCGGCGCACGAGGATCGTCGCCCGTCGCTTTCCATTCGTCAGATAGAGGACCGCGTCCTGGTTCACTGCTGGGCCGGCTGCGGTGCCGGCGATGTCGTCGCGGCTGTCGGCCTGTCCCTCGCGGACCTGTTCGATCGCCAGCCCGAGCGCGAAGCGCCGCATCGGTCCCGCCGCCCGCCGCTGCCGTCGTCGCGTGAGCTCGTGGTGCTGCTCGAATATGACCTGGCCGTCATCGACATCGTGGCCGGGAAACTCTTCAGCAATGCTACAGAGTTCACCCCCGCCGACCGCGAAACCTTCATCAATGCGATCGCCGACGTGCACCGCGTGCTGGATTACTGCCATGCCTACGCCTGACATCACCAGGGCGCGCGAGAAGCTGCGCCAGGCCGCACCGTCGATGCAGACGGATGGGCTGCGCGACAAGGCGCTGGACGACTTCTACCACTACGCGCCCGACAACCGCTGCATCTATTTGCCGACCGGCGAGATGTGGGCTTGTGCGTCGGCAGACATGGCGATCAAGCACTGGCCGAAGAACCCGCAGGGCGAGGCCATGAAGCCGTCCCGCTGGCTGGCGCGCAATCGTGCCGTGGACCAAATCACGTGGCACCCCGGACGGCCGCAGGTGCAGTCCGGTGTCAGCGTCCGTGACGGTGGCTACGTCGTGGACGACAAGACCCGCGTGTTCAACCTGTATCGGCCGCCGCTCCCGTTGATTGGCGACCCTGCCAAGGCTGGGCCGTGGATCGATCATGTGAACCTGATCTACCCCGACACCGCCGACCACATCATTGCGTGGCTTGCACATCGTGTGCAGCGACCCGGCGAGAAGATCAATCACGCCCTCGTGCTGGGTGGAGATCAGGGCATCGGCAAAGACACGCTGCTCGAACCCGTGAAGGTGGCGGTCGGTCCGTGGAACTGGTCCGAGATCAGTCCGGGGCAGATGTTGGGCCGCTTCAATGGCTGGGCTAAGGCCGTCATCGTCCGCGTCAGCGAGGCGCGCGACCTGGGAGATACCGACCGCTTCGCGTTCTACGACCATTCCAAGACCTACATCGCCGCGCCGCCTGACGTTTTACGGGTGGACGAGAAGAACATCCGCGAGCACGCCGTGTTCAACGTGTGCGGCGTCATCATCACCACGAACCATCGCACCGATGGGATCTACCTGCCGCTGGATGATAGGCGCCATCACGTGTCATGGAGCGACACGAAGCGCGAGCAGTTCAGCGACGCTTACTGGCGCGACCTGTGGGGCTGGTTCGAGCGCGGCGGCATAGGGCATGTGTGCGCCTACCTGCATTCCCTCGACCTGTCAGGCTTCAATCCGAAGGCGCCGCCGTTCAAGACCCGCGCGTTCATGGCCATCGTTCAGGCCAATCAGGCGCCCGAGGATGCCGAACTCGCCGACCTGCTGGATGCCATCGACAACCCGTTAGCGCTCTGCATCGAGTCGCTGGTGGTAGAGGCGCACCGGATGGACCGCCACGACTTGGCGGAAATGCTGACGAACGTGAAGTCGCGCCGCTCTGTGCCGCACAAGATGGAGCGCGTCGGTTACGAGACCGTCAACAACCCTGACGCCGCCGACGGCCTATTCAAGATCAACGGCCGCCGCCGCCGCGTCTACGCCCGTCGCGGGGTCAACCTGAGCGATCAGATCCGGGCCGCGCGAGGCATCACCCATGTCTAGGCCGGTAGGGCTGGTAGGTGAAGTCAGTGGTTTTCTATCCCGCTCAAAACACCCTGTGCGCCTCTCTCTCGCGCGCACGCTTCTTGGTATTTCACTGACTTCACTGACTAGCGGCATGGGGGGTGCGTTTCAGCAGGATGCAAAACCACTGACTTCACTGATCACGGCTACCACGAGGCCGCTGTCGTGAACACCCGTGATCGAACCCTTCAGGACGGCGCCTGCGTTGCCTTGCTGGTAGCCGCTCGACGTCGCGGCCTGGCCGGCCTCGAACAGGCGTGGGCACGATTTTCCGACCGGCAGCGGCAATTGGTGCCGGCTGCGTTTCTAGACGAGTTGCGGCGCGAATTTTCGGTACGTACCGACAATTTGTGAACGTTCACAAAATCGGCCGTTACGGCCGAATTCAACCGCGGCCACGGGCCGCAAGGAGATGACCATGACCACGATCACCGCAATGCCGACCCGCTCGGCACTTCAGGCCGAGGCCGAGCGCATGACCGCAGCAGCTGTGAAGGCGCAGGACACCGCAGTGTTGGCCGTTGCCGAACTTGTCCGCCAGTGCCGCGGCCGCATCTATGAGGCGCTGGCCGCCAGCAAGCACGGCCTCGTGCTCGAAGAGGTGGCCGCCGTCATCGACAACAGGGCGTTGGCCGAGACCTTGTTGGAGGCGCTGAAGCAGGACGGCGAAGTCAGTGAGCGCCAAGGCGTGTTCGCTGTTACTGCGCTGCCGGGTGCGGCATGAACCGCCTGGCTGAGCTCCGCGAGCGCTGCGAGGCGCTACCCGAGCGCAAGGCGCGCGAATACCTGGCCGAGTTGGACCGGCTGAGCACGAGGGCGGCGAGTGACCCGCACTGGCAGCGGTTCGAGATGAAGCTGAAGCGCGCCGAGTGGCTGGTCGGACAGGTGCACCACACACCGGCGCAGCCAATCAGGCAGGGCAGGCAGTGAACGCCTGGTGGCTGGGCGCATGGTGGGCGGCTGCGATATTCAGGCGGTGAATACCATGAAAATTCCAAGGTACTTACGGCGGGGTCTGCACGGGGTTACGGGCTCTCCGCGATCGGCTGTAGCCCCCGCTCCAGACTCCCGAGTCAGTCGGTACCAACCATGAAGAAGTTGGAAGTCCACAACTGCAACGCCGCGCAGATTTGTGCCCTGTTCGGCATCAGCGAGCACGTCCTGCGCGAGTGGGTCGAGGCCGGATGTCCGATTGTCCGCCGCGGTGAGCGTGGCCAGTCGCACCAGTTCCATGCCACGCAGGTTTTCCAGTGGTGGCGCGACCGGAAGGTCGAGGAAGCGCGCAGGCCGGACAACGCCGCGGAGGAACTGTCTCGCCTGCGTCGCTCACAGCGCGAGTTGATCGACGTCGGCATCGAGCAGCGCCGTGCGCGACTGATTCCGGCGACCGACGCGCGCCGCGCCTGGGCGGCGATCCGGGACACGTGCCGGCGGCGCATGGCGCGCGTCATGGACGACGCCGTCGGCAAGGACTGGCCGCCGCATGTGCTCGACGAGCTGGAGCTTTCGATCGCAGAGGCGCTGGCCGAGCTGGCGCGCGACCCGGTCGAAACCGGCGGCGACACGGGATCTGCGGAATGAAAAACGTCGGGCTTCCTGCGATTTTACCGGTGCGCGGCTAGGGGCGGCTGAGGACCCGTGCGCCTACTCCGCGAACTCGACGACCACCTGCAGGCCGGCGCACCCGTGCCGCCTGCGCTCGTCGAGGCGTTGCACGTCGCGCGCATGAAGGCCGAGAAGGGCTGCGCGCTCGACGTAGTGCTGGGCGTCGACCGTGGCCGCCGTGACGCTGCTCTACGTCGTGCTGGTGAGCTTCTGTGCGGCGACCCTGCTGCCGAGCCGTGGGCGTCCGCTGGCCGCGTCCTGGCTGCGCTGGAGCGCTACACGCGCCGGCAGCGTGAGCCGCAGTCCGAACTCGAAACGGCGCTGCAGGCGGCGCTCGACGCGGGCATGGTGGCGTTGAGTCAGAAGCAGCTTGCGCGGGTGTTGGCGGGTTGAGGGCTGGAACTCTTCGCACGGTGCGAAAAGTTCGCGCCTGAACTAATTCTCAATGAGCATAAGTTCGCGTCCCGACGTGCAGCAGTTGATTAGGGCGGAGGTGTCCGCAATTGCAGACAAGCCGGGACCTAAGGCCGGTAATCCTGACAACGTCAACAATTCAGGGATGGCCGGTAACGCGGCGACATACGCACTCCGCCGCTTGAAACGCGATAACCCCGAACTCGGACATTCTCCCCGAAAATGTCCGGCGCGAGCCTGTAGCTTGAGGCCATCGAAACCCGAGGCCGACCCATGAGCTACATGACCGATCGTAATTCGTACCGCGCCGCCCCGCTGCGCACCGCCGGGGAGTACATCCCGTTTTCGACGCGCGACCTTGACGCGGCGATGCCGGATATCTTTTCCGCACTGATCGGCCTGAACCGCGCCGAGAATCTGATCGCGGCCGACCTGATGACCACGGGCGTGAAGTTCGATCGCATAGTGCGGCATCGGCTCGCCGGCCTGCTGCCCGATGAGGAAGTCCGCAGCGCCCCTGTGCAGGCACTGATGTCGCGCGCCCTCGGTGTGCAAGATTTCGCGCTCGCGAATGCCATCGTCAGCGGATTGGCGGAGCCGGCGACGGCAGCTTTCGATCTTGCCGTGTCCGGCATCCTGCGCACCATGCGCCGGATTCCGCGTCCGAATTTTTTGCCGACGTCGATCTCGAACATCTCGACCGGCGACGTCGCGAAGCGCCCCGAGTTCGCCGAATGGGCACCGGCCGAGGTCGCCGCTACCGGCGTCGTCGAGACCGTGGGCGTCGAGACCTGGGGCCACATGGTGCAGATCACCCGTGAAGCGCTGCTCAATTCCGCATTCACCGAAATGGCGATGGTGTTCGCGTCGATGGGCAACAGCGCCGGCAAGGCGATCAGCGCGGAGTTCGCCCGCGTGCTCGAGGACACGACTACGCTTGCCGATGGCCGCGCGTTCTTCAATTCGACCGATGACAACGTGCTGACGTCGAGCGGCGCGCCGAGCGTTTCGACCTTCGATGCGGCGTGCACGAAGTTGGCGAGGCAGGTGACCGCGGCAGGTTCGATCGCTGGGTGCACGCCGCGATACCTGATCTGCCCGCCGGAATACACCGGCACCGCGAAGGTGCTGGCCGCTGCGATCTACGACCCGAGCGGATCGCCGGGCACGCTGCCGCAGGCTGGGCTCGATATCGTGGTCGTGCCGCATTTGTCGTCATCGTCGACGTGGTATCTGATGGCTGACCCCATCGCGGCGCCCACCATCGGCCTGCTGACTCTCGGCGCATCGCCAGAATCGCGCACGTTTTCGATGGAGCGTCGCCCGACCCCGCCTGACCGTGACGGGATCATGGTCGCGGTTCGCAACGAGTTCCGAGTCACGCGGCTGTCGCGTGTCGGCATCGTGAAGGTGACGGTATGAGCTTCATCAATCCGAAGGCGCCAGCAATGGCACCGGCCGGCGCACCGTTGCCGCCGACCGACAATCCCGAAGTCGAGCCGCGCGCGCTGCCGCCGATGTCGCAGCAGCGCGAGCAGGCGATCGCCGAGCATTGCGCCGCTGGCAGGGCACGAGGCGTTGCGCACTGCCTGTTCTTGTGGAGGGCCGGCATTCTTGAATTGCCGGCCTGAAGAACGCCGTGCCCGTGGTATCAACGCGGGCACGACCAGCCAGCGCGGCGGCGACGGTGGCCGCTGTGCTGGCGACCTTTCCCGGTTTCGTTTTCGCCGGGACGCGGTACTGTCGAGTCGAGAGCCGCGAAAATGATCCTCGACTGCCCGCAGCGTCAACCTCCATGCAAGCACGGTTCTGGTTGGGGCGTGCTTGAAGTCTTCGGGCGCGTGGCGGGCTTTCCTTCCATCGAGGTGAAACATGATCAACGTCGTCGCCTGTCCCCATCCGTTGCGCAGCGAGCGCGTGCAGTTCGAGTTGACACCCGGCGCCACCATCGAGGACGCCGTCGTCGAGGCCGCAGAGCGTGGCAATGTGCCGCTCGGCAGCATGCGCAACGCGGTGGTGGTCATCGGAGACAGAATCGTCCCGAAAGACCGCTGGAAGCACACGCGGCCGAAGGCAGGGCCTGTTGCTATCAAGGCAATGGCAGCCGATCCGATCTCGCTTTCGCTGGTGGTCTCGGTAGCGGGTTGGGCGGCGTCGAGCGGCATCGTGTCGGCTTTGTCGCTGACCGGCATTACCGCAGGTCTGGTGCAAGCCGGCATCGCGTGGGTAACGCCGCTGCGCACGGGTATGACGCCATGACGTTTCTCGCGCTGACCGTCACGCCTGACCGCTCGAAGATCGTCATCAGCCAAGACCAAGGCATTGCACCGACGAAGGCACACGACACGCTGCCGACTGCGGACCCGTACGTCGCGCCAGGTCTAGGCGCGGCACCCGTCACACCCGCCGAACTGCGCGGCAAGATTCTGCGCAAGGGCAGTCTGGTGCTGGCCGGGTTAGGCGCATTCGGCGTGCTCGCCATCGCGGCCGACACCATCGAAGCGGCCGGCGCCGACACGCTCGACAGGGCACTCGACATCGACTTCGACTTCAGCACGATCCCGCCGTCCGTGCTGTTCCTGATGGGCTACAGCGAGCGCCTAGACCGCGTGGCTGCGCTCATGCTGAGCGCACCCGAGTACCGACCTGTTGAGGTGCCGCCCGGTCACACGCTGCACCCGGTCCCGTGCGAGGACCTGCCGAGTTACGACCGCATATACGACCTGTGGACGCCTGCGGCGCACGGAGAAGCCGTGGAGGCGTTTCACCTGGCCGTGGCTGCCAACGTATGGCAGGGCTGGCGCGAGCGGCGCCTGCGCGAGCCTGCGGCGTTCGGTGGCGCCTTGCAGACGTTGACCCTGACGGCGGACGGCATCGTCGAGCGCGAGGCGGCGGGGTTCTGGCAATCAGGCGGGTAGCGGTCTACTGTAAGAGGCGACCCCGGCAAGTGCGCTAACACCGGCCGGAGTCTGACCATCACACCAACCCGGACGAGGGGTCGGCAATGACGGCTGCGGATCATTCTACTCAACGCATGTGCGATCCGCGCGCCGCGACCTCGTGTCCCATTTCTGAGGACATGACCATGGACCACGAAACCTACGAGCGAGCACGCACCGCGCTGCTGGGCGCCGCGCGCTGCCTCAACGAGCACGCGCCCGAGCTGTCCGGCGCAATTCTCGACCGCCTCGACGCTGGCGAAATCGACGCCGTGGAGGCGTTCACGCTGGCCATCGAATACTGCCGAATCGAGGGCTTCGACCCGATGAAGGGGGCGCCGGCATGAGCAGCGCATCGGACGAATCACTGGCCCTCGCACGCGACATGCAACGCCTGCCGCCTGAGCAGTTCGCCGACGTGCTGGCCATGCTCGCGCTGGCGCAGCGTAACCCGTTCCTGTTCGACGGCCTGGCCCGTCGGAAGAAGCGCGGCGACATCACCGACGTCGACTTCGCATGCGAGGCGCGCCGCTGGCTGGCGCAGTCATGACCGCGCAAATAGTGCAGTTCAAGTCACGCCGCACGCTGAGCCGCGAAGGCATGGCCGAGGTGCGGGAGCGCGTAGCGCGCGAGCTGGGCGAGCGTCTGCGGCACGAGTTCACGCTTGCGGGCATTCCCGACATCCGGCACCAGATCCGCGAAGTGGCGAAGGCGACCGGCGTGTCGCGACGGCATGCGGGGCGGTGGGTCCGCGGTGAGCGGTCGTTCGGTTACGAGTGGGAGGGATACGGCCGCGCCATCGCTGACCGCCTGGGCCTGTACTGGGTCTACGTAGTGGCGGGCGGCCCTCGGCGCGTGGCGCCCCGCGTGGTGCCGCTGCGGCCTGTGTGACCCGCCCCGCCTGCTGACACTGAGCCCCGGCTAGTCCGGGGCTTTTCAATTCTGGGCGTCGAGCGTAGATTGCTCCCGTACCTCGATGCTTCGGCATTACGCGGCACGGCAAGGGGCCTATGGCCAGCGGCACGAAGAGTGTCGCGAAGCAATCGACGCGCAGGGGTTCGCGTCGACCTTCAATTCAACTTCACTGTGAATTGGAGACACTGCCATGCGTAATTCGACCGACACCAAGACCCAGCAGATCCGCGAGTCGCTGCTGCTTCAAGACATCCCTGAGCACGACCACGGACAGGCACTCGGCTACGGCTGGGCGCGCAAGCAAGCCACTGCAGAGCAGGCCATGCGCGCAGCAGCTATCGCTGCGGAATTCTGGGACTACTTCCGCGACTGGGACGGCGACGCCTACGGACCAGCCGTCAACCTTGCATGCTTCATCCTCGACGACGTGAACGGCTACGACCGCCAGTCTGGTGAACGATTCTGGCGAGTGCTGGACATTGACGACCCGTACATCGATTGCACGGGCCACCTGCTGTACGGCTTCGTCAGCGGCGCACGTCGCTACATCGATGAATGCGTGAGCTGAGGGACCTAGCCACTGAGCCCCGCCGAGTGCGGGGGGTAATCAGTAGGTGCACTAACTGTGCACCCACTGGCCGCCTGTTGAGCCACTGAGCCCCGCCGAGTGCGGGGCTTTTTTTTGTTTGACGATGACTCCAGCCCGGTAGTTCGCTGGACTGCGCCACAGCTCGATACAGCAGGTTTATCAATAGCTTAGGCGCGTTCATCATATGCCGGTGCTTTCTGAAACTTGACCCGGTTTCCCCTCGCGCCGCTCCTATGTGGCTCTTGGAACCGGGTCGTTCCAAGGAGTCATCATGGCAAAGATCAAGCTCACCAAGACCGCCGTGGAAGCGGCGCAACCCCAGGCCAAGGACGTCGAACTGCGGGATACCGTGGTGCCCGGCTTCCTGTGCAAGATTACCCCGGTGGGCCGCCGGGTGTTCATGCTCCAGTACCGCACCAACGCCGGGCAACCACGCAAGCCCTCGCTGGGGCTGTACGGGGAACTGACCGTCGAGCAGGCCCGCGCGATGGCGCAGGACTGGCTGGCTGAGGTTCGCCGGGGCGGCGATCCTGGCGGTGCCAAGGCCGAGGCGCGCAAGGCGCCCACAGTCGAAGCGTTGTGCAAGAAGTTCATGGAGGACTACTCCAGGAAGCGCAACAAGCCCACCACCCAGCGCGGCTATCAGGCCGTCATCGACCGCTGCATCGTCCCGGTATTGGGGCGCAAGAAAGTGCAGGACGTGAAGCGGCCCGACATTGCCGGGTTGATGGAGAAATTCGCCTACAAGCCGGCCGAGGCAAACAACGCCTTCGGCGTGCTGCGCAAGATGTTCAACCTGGCCGAAGTGTGGGGCTACCGCCCGGACGGCACGAACCCATGCCGCCACGTTCCGATGTTCCCGCCCGGCGAGGAAACCCGGCTCATCGTGGACGACGAACTGGCGCTGATCTTTCGCCAGCTGGAGAAGCTGGAGGCGGATGGACTGGAGAACTACGTCATCCCGCTGGCGATCCGCCTGCAATTCGAGTTTGCCGGCCGCCGCTCCGAAATCTGCACGCTCGAATGGGACTGGATTGACCTGGAAAACCGCCGTGTCGTCTGGCCCGACAGCAAGACCGGCGGCCTGTCCAAGCCCATGAGCGCGGAAGCCTATCGGCTGCTTTCGACCGCCCCGCGCCGGGATGGCTGCCCGTATGTCCTGCCGTCGCCCAAAGACCCGGCCCGGCACCTGACCTTCGGCGAGCACTATGGCGGCTGGTGCCGGGTGCTCAAGGCCGCCGGCGTGCCGCACGTCGGCACGCACGGCATTCGCCATCGCTCGACGACCGACATTGCCAATTCCGGCGTGCCGACGAAGGTGGGCATGAAGCTGACGGGGCACAAGACCGTGGCGATGTTCATGCACTATGTCCACACCGAGGACAAGCCGGTGCGGGATGCGGCCGAACTGGTGGCCAGCCGACGGCTGGCGATTACCGGCGCATCGCGCACCGCGGAGACAACGACATGAGTAAGAAAACGCTTTTGACATCGGGGAAACCTCCCACCACCTTGCCCGCCGGCTATTCCGGTATTCATGGCGGCATCGTGGAAGTGCTCGATGCCGCCCGTCGCGCGACGGCGCGCAGCGTCAATGCGCTGATGACGGCGAGCTATTGGGAAATCGGCCGACGCATCGTCGAAGCCGAGCAGCAGGGCAAGCGCCGTGCGGGCTACGGCGAGCAGTTGATCGAGCGGCTGTCTGCCGACCTGACTGCGCAGTTCGGGCGCGGGTTCAGCCGCCCGAACTTGCAGCAAATGCGGTCGTTCTTCCTGACTTGGCCAATTCGCCAGACAGTGTCTAGCGAATCTTCCCCCGCGCCGTCGCAAGGGCGCTCCCTGCTTCCGCAGGAGCAGCCTTGGCGGCTGGACGACGTGGCGCAGGTTTTTCCGCTGCCGTGGTCGGCCTATACGCGGCTGCTGGTGCTCAAGGACGAACACGCGCGCCAGTTCTACGAGGCCGAAGCTCTGCGCGGCGGCTGGAGCGTTCGCCAGCTCGACCGGCAGATCAACAGCCAGTTCTACGAACGCACGGCGCTGTCGAAGAATAAGGCGGCGATGTTGGTCAAGGGCGCCGTGCCGAAGCCGGAGGATGCCGTCACGCCCGACGACGCCATCAAAGACCCGTATGTGCTGGAGTTCCTGGATCTCAAGGATGAGTATTCCGAATCCGATCTTGAACAAGCCCTGATTCGGCGGCTGGAAGATTTTCTGCTGGAACTGGGCGACGGGTTCACCTTCGTCGGGCGCCAGCGCCGATTGCGTATCGACCAGACTTGGTATCGTGCGTATTTCAGCCCATCGTAGACGCCCGTTTCAGGCGATCGCGGACGGCATTTCAGGCTGATCGTAGACGCCGTTTCAGACGATCGTAGACGGCGTTTCAAACTGATCGTGGACGATCGCGGCGCGCGGCGGTGACCTGACCGCGGGCATGCTGGCCGATTTTTTGGCCAGCCATGCCCACACCCAGGATCACGATGCGCCAGATACGACAGATATTGCGCCTGCACTTCGAGGCGGGCCTGAGCTACGCGCAGGTGGGCCGCGCGCTGGGCGTGGCCAAGGCGACGGTGGGCAAGACGGTGCTGCTGGCCCGCGCCGCGGGCGTGGACTGCGCCGTCGCGCAGACGCTGGGCGACGCCGAGCTCGAGGCGCGGCTGTACAAGCCACCGGTCGCCCGAGCGAGCCGCCAGCTCGAGCCCGACTTCGCGTGGGTTCACCAGGAGCTCAAGCGCCCGGGCGTCACGCTGGCGCTGTTGTGGGAGGAGTACGAGCGCGGCCTGGCCTCGACGGGCCGGCCGGCGTACAAGTACACGAGCTTCTGCGTGAAGTACCGAGCGTGGGCGGCGAGCCTGAAGCGCTCGATGCGCCAGACGCACATCGCCGGGGAGAAGTTGTTCGTCGACTACGCCGGCCAGACGATGCCGGTCATCGACGCGGCCACCGGCGAGATCACGCAGGCGCAGATCTTCGTGGCGGTGCTCGGCGCCTCGAACTACACCTACGCCTGCGCAACGGCCCGGCAGAGCTCGGCGGACTGGATCGGCGCGATCATCGCGGCGCTGGAGTTCTTCGGCGGCGTGCCGCGGCTGATCGTTCCGGACCAGACACGCGCGCTGATCGCGCGGCCCGATCGCTACGAGCCGACGGTCAACCGCCTCGTCGAGGAGCTGTGCGGCCACTACGAGGTGGCCGTGCTGCCGGCGCGCCCCGCGCACCCGCGCGACAAGCCCAAGGTCGAGACCGGTGTGCTCGTCGTCGAGCGCTGGATCCTCGCACGGCTGCGCAACCGCAGCTTCTTCGGCCTGCGCGAGCTCAACGTGGCGATCGCCGGGCTGCTCGGCGAGCTCAACGTGCGGCCCTTCAAGAAGCTGCCTGGATGCCGGGCCAGCGCCTTCGAGTCCCTCGAGCGACCGGCGCTGCGGCCGCTGCCGGCGACCCGCATGGCCATCGCCCGCTTCAAGCGCGCCCGCGTCAGCATCGACTACCACGTCGAGTTCGAGGGCCACTACTACAGCGTGCCGCACCGTCTCGTGCGCAGTGAGGTCGAACTGCGCATCACCGCCGCCACCGTCGAGGTGTTCGCCGGCCAGCAGCGCGTGGCCTGCCACCCCTACAACCCGCGCCGCGGTGCCCACACCACGCTGGCCGAGCACATGCCGGCGTCGCATCGTGCCCACCGAGACTGGTCGCCGCAGCGCCTGATCGCCTGGGGCGAGCGCGTGGGCGCTGCCTGTGCCGATGTCGTGCGCTGGCAGATGGAGCATCGCCCGCATCCCGAGCAGGGCTACCGCGCCTGTCTCGGGCTGCGCCGCCTGGCACGCCAGTACGGCGACGCGCGCCTCGAGGCGGCGTGTGCACGGGCGATCGCAATCCGCTCGCCCACCTACCGCAGCATCGCCTCGATCCTGGCCAGCGGCCTGGATCGACACGCCACCCGCGATTCGGCCGACATCGCCCCGATGCCCGCGCACCCCAACGTGCGCGGACCGGGCTACTTCCACTGACGAAGGAGAGAAGACTTGCTCAACGAACACACCGTCTCCCAACTGCGGGCACTGCGCCTCGACGGCATGGTCCATGCGCTGCACGACCAGGCCAGCGGCACGGCCGCAGCCGGCCTGGGCTTCGAGGAGCGCCTGGCCATGCTCGTGCAGCGCGAGATCGACTGGCGCGACGGCAAGCGGCTCGCGCGCCTGCTCAAGGCCGCACGGCTCAAAGTCTCCAGCGCCTGCATCGAGGACATCGACTGGCGCGCCTCGCGCGGCCTCGACCGTGCGCTGATCGCTGCGCTGGCCGGCGGCGACTGGCTGCGCCACGGCCACAACGTGCTGATCACCGGCGCCACCGGCGTCGGCAAGACCTGGCTGGCCTGCGCGCTCGCTCAGCAGGCCGCCCGCTCTGGGTTCTCGGTGCTCTACATGCGCGCGCCTCGCCTGCTCGAGGAGTTGCGCGTCGCTCACGGAGACGGCAGCTTCAGCCGCCGCCTTGCGCAGCTCGCCCGCATCGACCTGCTCGCGCTCGACGACTTCGCCATCGCCCCGATCCCCGCCGCCGAGCGCAACGACCTGCTCGAACTCCTCGATGACCGCGTCGGCGCACGCTCCACGCTGATCACCAGCCAGTTGCCGGTGACCGCCTGGCACGATTGGCTCAACGACCCAACGATCGCCGACGCCATCCTCGACCGGATCGTCCACGCCTCGCACCGCATCGCCCTGAAGGGCGAGTCGATGCGCAAGAAGCAGGCCAAACCATGACCGCGAACACCGTACCGGACACCGCCGCGCTGCGCGCGGCGAATCCCAGCGGCCGCAGCGCTTCAGTCTCATCGTGGACGACTGCGATACGATAACCACGTCACCTCCGCGTGGCCGTGACCGTCCATGATCAGGCTGAAACGCCGTCTGCAATCACGCTGAAATCGGCGTCTGCGATCGCTGAAATGCGCAGTATCGGGTTGATCTACTGTTCTTTCACCGACGCCTGCGTTGCCTGGTCATCATCGACCTGAAGCTCGGTGCCTTGACCCATGCGGACGTGGGGCAGATGCACCTGTACTGCAACTACGCGAAGGCGCATTGGATGGAGGCCGACGAGAATCCACCCGTGGGCCTGATCCTATGCGCCGACAAGGGGCATGCTTTGGCACGCTATGCGCTCGAAGGATTGCCCAACAAAGTCATGGCAGCGAACTACAAGATGGTGCTACCGGATGCTGAAGTGCTGCAAAAGGAACTGGAGAACACGCGGCGCCTGTTGGAATCGAGCAGAGTGATCCGTCCCAAGGCGCGCAAACAGTAGTTCGCGTTCCGGCGTGATCCTGCCAGGTTTGGCTAACGACGCCTGCTCCGTCCTGGCCAAGGTAGTTGCCCCGTAAGTTCAGCCAAGCCGCCATCGTCCTCGACACGCGCACCGAAGCGATTCACTTCGACCTCAGGTAAATCGTCGCTGTCGAACCACAACAGCGAGGTGGTGGTATCGGTGCGTGCGTAGTGCTTGGAAAGCTCCCAGAGGTCGAGCCCTTTTTCCCAGTTGTCGAACCAGATGTCTTGTGAAACCTCATCCGTTTCGGTCGCATTCATGCCTGATGAACGGAGGCGCTGAGCCACAGAGCCAACCGGAATGACAGACTTGGGAGGTATCCAGGCACCGGCCTGTCGCAGACTGGTGGAGCGTGCGGCATAACGCACTGCTCCGCGCTCCATGGTGACAAAGGCGCACGGCATGTCGCTGAGGCAAGCGAACCGCGACGCCGCAGCGGGGAATGATGTAGCGAACAAGTCAGCCATACGCTGGATAAGCTCCAGCGATGGCTCTTCCTTGGGCACAAGCGACAGCCATTGCTGATACGGCATCAGCAATTCGGCGGCGAACGTGTCACAGGCTATTTCGTTCGGGTGTCGCTTGGCATAAGACCAGGACGGCACTTCTTCGTGACTCGACTCCAGATCGAGCACGATATGCGCTATCTCGTGGCAGATGGTGAAGCGCTGGCGTTCTTCCGTTTCCAGAGAGTTCACCGTAATGACGTGCTTCCCGTTCGGCTTGGTGATCGTGTAGCCGGACTCCCCCTCACCAAGCTCATCTTTCTTGACCTTGGCATTGGCCGCGACCACATAGGGCGTCAGGTCTGCTCGGATGCCCGACACATCGACCTTCGCAACAAAGGCTCGTGCTTTCTGTCTGACATCCGCTTCATCCATGTTCAGTCGTCCTCGTCCTCGAATGCCCTCTGTATTCGGGCGATCAGCGTCGCAGGATCAGGCCTGGCATTTCCGCGATGCCTCACCCCCGCTGCAGCCGTAAAGATGTCGATGCTGATGGAGGGGTCTTGCAGTACGAACTCGACAAGACCGATGTCTGCATCCACATGGTCAGCAAGCCACATCACCAGAGCGGCATCTCTCTCCCCTGGCTTGAGAACCCTCAACAGCTTCTCGACCAGATCCGGCGACGGATTCGCCTTCTCGCCTGACTCCAACCTGTGGACATAAGCGTGATCCACCGAAGAGAGCTGACCGATTTCGCGCAGTGAAAGGGTTCTGCGTTCGCGCAGCGTCTTGAGGGCGACGCCCAGGCCTGTTTGTGACATCCGTTCTGTTCCTTGCGGTTGCGGAGAGAGTGCTAAGCGGTCCCGACCCGCGCCAGTTGCGTTCAATGGCGCCTCGCCGGGCATTTGCAGCTACGCACCAACTCTGATACAGTGTTGTCTAGTCAGACAACGGTTGTAGGTTTCATGCTTGCTATTCGTGTATCTGACTTGACTGCTATGTTGTCTGCAAGAGCAACGCATTTTGCTACGAGGGGCAGTCATTGACAACCCGGCCGGGTGGCCGGGGTTCCGATGGTTCAACTCTAGGAAATCCACCATGACAGGCAAGAATCAGCATGTTGTTCCTCACCAAGACGGCTGGGCCGTCAAGGGCGCCGGCAATCAGCGGGCAACCTCCGTGCACGACACGCAGCAACAGGCCATTGACGCAGCGCGAGACATCGCACGCAACCAGCAGGCCGAGCTCGTCATCCATCGTCCGGATGGCCGTATCCGTGACAAGGACAGCCACGGCAACGACGCCTTTCCGCCGAAAGGCTGAAGTGCCATGACAGGCATCCCTACCTACCATGTGCTCGCCCTGTCAGGGGGCGGTTATCGCGGCCTGTACACGGCGACGGTTCTTGCCGAACTCGAAGCCGTGCTGGGCCGTCCTATCGCTTCGCACTTTGATCTGATTTGCGGCACATCGGCAGGAGGAATGCTGGCTTTAGGGTTAGCTGCGGAAATTCCGGCCCATGAACTCAAAACGCTATTTGAAGTCCAGGGCAGTCGCATCTTTGGATGCCGCAGCCTTCCCAGGCGGCTTCTGGGATTCTGGCTGACCGCAAAGCATGACTCCGCAGGATTGCAGGAGGTGCTGACCGAGCGCTTCCAAGACACCACCATCGGCAACTTGAAGCACCGTGTTCTCGTTCCGGCAGTCAATTACTCGACGGGTCGCGGGCAGTTCTTCAAGACGCCCCACCATCCTTCCTTTGAGTTGGATCACCGCATGAAGATCGTCGATGTTGCGTTGGCGACCGCAGCCGCGCCCGTCTACTTTCCTCTGGCGCGCAACAACCGCGGTGTCTTTGCGGATGGAGGGCTGGTAGGCAATGCCCCCGGCCTGTTCGGGTTGCACGAAATCAAGACATTCCTGGCACCGAATCAGGATGCGCTGATTCGGGTTCTCTCTATCGGCACGATGACGATCGGTGCAACCGTCCGCGGCGATGCCAGCCTTGACCGCGGATTCGGCAAGTGGCGCGGGGGGCTTTTCGACCTGGTGATCTCCGCTCAGGAATCGTCCGTGGACTACATGCTGCGGCAGGCGTTGGGGAGCAACTACTTCCAGATCGACGACAAGGCGACGCCGGATCAGAGCAAGGACGTAAAGGCGCTTGATCGAGTTTCCATCGGCGCCACGAACACGCTCAAGGATCGCGGCAACCACGCGGCGCAGCGTGCGCTCGGCGATCCTCTATTCCAACCGTTTCGAGCGCACCAGGCCGGCGCACCCATCTTCTATCACGGCCCCAACAAGAATGTGCCGGAGGCCGCATGTTGAACCTAAGCCCACTTTTTTTCACCACTGTTGATGACGAATCCTGCATGCATGATGAGCTGGATCTGACTCCTGAGCAGCGCGTCTGGATCGCCAGCGCACGCACTGATGTCAGGAACTGCCTGCGCACAGGTATCCCCCGCGTACTGAGGGCAAGCGGATACACGGAGAGCGTGCCGCAGCCGCGTTTCTTCACGCAAGGGTCGTGGGCATACAAGACATTGAACTCCCCGGCGCAACGCCCGCAGCAGGCGGATGTGGATGATGGCTGCTACCTGCCATTGAGTTTCGTCTCGCAGACGCAGCGTCCCAGCACTGCGGCGACGGTGTTCTTTGCCGCTGCGGAAGAAGCCTTGAAGCCGCTGGTCGAGGAGAAGCGGTGGAAGCTTGTCACCGACAAGCCGACATGCATCCGCATCGTCATTTCAGCATACGCCCACATTGATATTCCTCTGTACGCCATTCCCGACGAAGAATTTGCCACTCTCGCAAAGGCTTCAATGGAGCGATACGGCTACGATTCGCTGACGGAAGCCGTGAACATGGCGGAGCGGGATGCGTGGACGGCGCTCCCCGCTGACAAGGTTCTCCTGGCCCATCGTGAATGCAACTGGATGTCCTCTGACCCCAGGCCTGTGAAGGAGTGGTTCCTGGGCGAAGTGGAGGCCAAAGGGGAGCAGTTCCGTCGTGTGGTTCGTTACTTGATGGCATTCCGCG
>JBFWSI010000010.1:0-17467 GCA_050248455.1 Gammaproteobacteria bacterium
AGAGGCGGTAAGGACGCAGGTGCTCGCGCTGGACGCCGGGGCCGGTCTGCGAGAAGTCGAAGATCGACTTCGCGAGCAGGGCGAGCGCCGCGAGCGCCGCGGTCGCGACGGGCGGGTTCGCCGCGTGCCAGGGCACGGCCGGCATCGACAGCAGCGCGAGCAGCGTGAAGGCGAGGCACAGCGCCGTCGCGACGCCCAGCGCGCGCGTGCCGGGCTCGGGACCGAGCGGCAGGCGCTTGCGGCGCGAAGCCTCGCGCATGCCGCGGATCTCGCCCAGCGAGGCGCCGACGCGCACGAGATAGAAGCGCCGCTGCTGCCACGAGATCGCGAACACGATCTGCAGCAGGTACTCGCAGAGCTTGCGCCACGCGAACAGCGGCACGCCTTCGCCGGTGTGTTTCAGGCGCGCCGTCGAGCGCGTGCGCTGGAAGCCCTTGCGTACGATGTACGACAGCGTCAGCCGCTCGAGATCGACGTAGTGGTACTGCACGATCGCGGGGCAGTAGCGCAGCACCGCGCCACGCCGCAGCGCGCGGATCACGTATTCGCTGTCCTCGCCGCCGCCCAGGTCGTGGCCGTGCGGTCCGAGCTCGGTCGAGAAGCGGCCGGCCAGCGCGAACACCGGCCGGCGCAGGATCAGGTTGCCGCCGCCCGGCACCGGCCCCTCGTCCTCGGTCACGGGGATCGATTCCGGGCCGAGGTCGTAGCGCGGCACCGGCAGCGGATAGATCCGGTAGGGGCCTTCGTCGTGCACCCAGCGCGGTTCCGCGCCCGTCCAGTCGGGCAGGATGCGGCCGCAGAAGATGTCGACCTCGGGGTGCGCCGCGCTCGCGCCTTCGATCTCGACGAGGTAGTCGGCGTCGATGCGGTGATCGTCGTCGACGAAGGCGACGAGATCGGTGCGCACCGCCGGGATGCCGCGGTTCAGCGCATGCGACTTGCCCGGCGTCGGCTCCGCGATCCAGCGCAGCGGCAGGCGCGTGCCGGGACGCTCGGCGTAGTCGGTGAGGAATTCGGCGGTGCCGTCGCTGCAGTTGTTCGCGATCACGAGCACCTCGACGGGCTGCTGCGGGCGTTTCGCCTCGTTCAGCGAGGCCAGCACCTTGCGCAGCAGGTCGACCCGGTTGTGGGTGCAGATGAATACCGTGATCGCCATCGTCCTCAGCCCGCCGCGCCGCGCAGTCGATTCCAGTAGTAGCGGCCGATCGTCGCGAGACTGCCGTCGTTCGAGCCGAAGCGGATCTTGCGCAGCAGCTCGCGCGGCGAGTCCTGGCCGAACACGTCGAGGCGCCGGATGCGGTAGCGATCGACGTGGCGGCGGTTGAAGCCCGGCTGCACCGAGAAGGCTGCGCGATAGCCCGCGGCCCGCACGGCGGCGACGACCTGGCTGTCGTGATGGCCGTAGGGATAGGCGAGGCAGTCGACGGCGCTGCCGAGCAGCGCGCGCAGACGCTCACGCGAGCCGGCGAGCTCCTCGACCAGCGCGTCGCCGGCGAGCGCGGTGAGGCTGCGATGGTGCATCGAGTGCGAGTGGAAGCTCCAGCCGCCGGCCGCCATCTCGGCGATCTGCGCGAGGTCCAGCAGCGGCGTTGGCGGCCGCGACACGCCGGGCGCCTGCATCCAGCGATCGTGATCGCCGACGAGCCCTGCGACCAGGAACACCGTCGCCGGCCAGCCGAGCTCGCGCAGCAGCGGCCAGGCGTGCTCATGGACGTCGGCGTAGCCGTCGTCGAAGGTGAGCACGAAGGCGCCCGCCTGCGGCACGGGGCTGCCGTGCTCCAGCCACTGCAGGAAGTCCTCGATCGCGATCGGCCGCTGGCCGGCATCGGCGAGCGCGCGCAGGTGGGCGGCGAAGCGCGCGGGCTCGATGCAGTAGGTGCGATCGCCCGCGTGGTGCGGCGTGCCCACGCGGTGGTACATCAGCACGGGAAGGCGTTCGGCAGGCTCGTTCATGCGGGCGTTTCGGTCCGTCGTCGCACTCCGGTGGCGATGCGGTCGTCCAGTTCGTCGAGGCAGCCGGCATCGACGTCGAGATCGAACTTGCGCGCGAACGGCTGGCCCGAGCTCAGCGCGGCTTCCAGCAGCGCGCCGCGCGTGATGGTACGCGGATTCGACGGATACGGTCGATCTTCCCAGCACACGTGACGCAGGGAGTCGTTCGCGATCTCGAGCTCGGGATCGTTGACGAGGATGGTGTGGAAAAAGGACTCGTCCGGGCAATAGCAGCGTCGATAGTGCGCCACGTAGTCCGGTCGCGCGGCGACGAAGTCGAGCAGGCGCGTGACGGCGCGCTCGTTGAGATTGAACCAGGACCAGCCGCCGATGCACGGGAAGCCGGCCGAGTAGGGCGTATGCCGCAGGCGCAGGCCCAGCTTCGCCGAATTGTTGCGATGGCGCGGCCGCAGCTGGACCAGCGACTGTGCCGCGTCGAAGCGCCGGATGCCTTCCAGCACGGCGCGCCTGATCGCGCTCGGGAACCAGTAGAAGCGCGGGAAGGAGGGCACGTCGCGATAGGCGAACCCATAGCGACGCAGTCCTTCGCCGGCCGGCCAGCCGCCGTGCGTGTAGCCCGGGAAGTAGCGCATCCAGCCGTCGACCCTGCCGCCGGCGAGCTGCGCCTCGAAGGCGTCGAGCGTGCCGAGCGGATAATCCTGGCCCGAGATCCACACCAGCCAGTCGAAGGGCAGGTGCGTGCGGGCCCAGGCGGCCGCCGTCAGCACGACCTCGACCAGCGAGAAATCCCCCCAGCGCACGGCGCGCGGCGCGGGATGCAGATGCACGCGCGGCTCCTCGGCCCAGCTCGCGGCCGGCAGCACGGCGCCCGTCGGATCGACGTGCAGCAGGACCTGGCTCTCGGGGCTCGCCGCGAGCAGCGCCGCGACCAGCCGCGACAGCTGCGCCGGGTTCGAATGGGCGGTCACCAGATAGAGAAAACGCGGCATGGCTCGGCGGTCGGAACGGACAGCGCTACATCGGGCGTTCCGGCTGCGCGCTTAAGCCGCAGCGCGGGTGGGGGTGCTCGGATAATGCGCCAGCATCGCGTCGACGACGTTCCGCCACAGGAAGCGACGGGCGAAGTCCCGGCATCGCGCAGGATCGAAGACGACGCGCGCGGACAGGAAGTCGTCAAGGGCGGCAGCGAGTCGCGGCACATCGGGGCTGTCGACGAACCAGCCGGACACGCCTTCGGCGACCGCGTCGACCGCGCCGGCGAGGCGCGCCGCGAGACTGGGCACGCCCGAGGCGGCGGCTTCGAGATAGACGATGCCGAAGCCCTCGTGACTGCCCGGCACGATCGAGGACGTCAGCACGAAGAGATCGGCAGCGGCGTAGAGTCCGCCGAGGGTCGCGGCGTCGACCTTGCCGGCGAAGCGCACGCGCTCGCCGAGACCGAGCGCGCGAGCCTGGGCCTCCAGCGCGGGCCGGTCGCTGCCGTCACCGGCGATCGTGTACTCGAAGTCGTGCCGCTCGCGCAGCGCGCCCAGCGCGGCGAGCACGGCGCCGACGTTCTTGCGCGGCTCCGACAGGCGGCTGACCGTCAGCAGGCGTGGCCGCGGCCCGCGCGGCGCGCGCGGGTTCGCGAAGTAGCTCTCGTCGACGCCGACCCAGGTCACGGCGAGCCGTGCGCGGCAGGCCGGCACGCAGGCGGCGAGCACCTCGGCCGTGTAGTGGCTGTTGGCGAGCACCGCCTGCGCGCGCGGCAGCGAGGCGGCGATCAACCGCGTCGTCGCCGCCTGCCAGTGGCGGTGGAAGCGACGCCAGACCCAGGGCTGCAGGCGATGGAGCAACGGCTGCGCGAGAGCCGGTCGCGCCGTCAGCGCATAGGGCGCGAGAAAATCGTTGCCGTGGACGGATACCACCGTCGGCCGCCCCGTCAGTGCGAGCCAGGCGTGCGGTGCCGACAGCGCGTGCCATACGTCGATCGGTTCCGCGCGCAGGCGCGACCAGTCGCGGCCGCGGCAGCTCGTCAGGATCGGCTTCAGCGTGACCTTCGGCGGTGGTTCGAGATCCTTCGCGGCCCGCGGACAGTACACCGTCACCGCGTGCTCGGGCCGTCGGCCGAGCTCGGCGGCGAGCTGCCATGCATAGGTCTCGACGCCGCCGATATCCGGCGGAAACTCCGAGCTGACGAGGCCGATGCGCATGAGGCTGGACGCGGCTCAGCGAGCGCAGCGACCGCGCGCAGCGCGGTCCGTTTCAAGCAGGGTGTGCCCGCGGCCGATGACGGCAGGGCGATGGCGGGCGTGCGACATGTGCGCATTACGCCAGAACTCGCGGGGTGAACGCACGCAAACGCCTGTAAAATGTTGCGGCCGCGTCGGCTGTCCGCGGGGACGCGTGCCATGGTCGTGCCACAATCCGCCGCGCCCCGGCCGATGACGCAGGCCGACGGCCGCGGCGTAGTCCCAGCGGATCCCCGAGTAACGATGAGTCTTGCACAAACGGTTCGCGGCAGTTCGAAGTGGCTGGTCGGCAGCAATCTGGCCGTCCAGGCCGCGCAGTTCCTGATCGGCATCGTGCTGGCGCGCCTGCTCGTGCCGGCCGACTTCGGCATGATGGTGACGATCCAGATCTTCACCGGCTTCGTCGGTCTCGTCGCGTCCGGCGGCATGGGCCAGGCGCTGATCCGCGCCAAGGACGTCACCGAGCGCGACTTCAACGTCGCCTTCACGATCCAGCTCGCGATCGGCGTCGCGATCTTCGTGAGCTTCTACCTCATCGCGCCGTGGTTCGCCGAGTGGTTCGGCGATCCGCTCTACGAACCGCTGCTGCGGCTCTCGGCCCTCACCTTCCTGATGCGCCCGCTGATGAACCAGCACCTGACCTGGCTGCACCGGGAGATGCGCTTCAAGCAGACCGCCGTGCGCAGCGCGTTCTCCAGCACCATCAGCGGCACCGTCAGCATCGTGCTCGCCGCGCACGGCTTCGGCGTATGGAGCCTGCTCGCCGGCGGCCTGTGCAGTGCGCTCGCGAGCTATGTGCTGGTGCGCCGCCTGACGCCGATGCGGGCCCGCCTCGATTACGACCGCGCAATCGCCGGCCGCCATGGCAGCTACGGCTTCAAGTTCGTGCTGAACGAGCTGATCAGCTACGTGCGCCGGCAGACCGCGAACCTGATCATCACCAAAGTCGCCAATGCGGCGGCGGTCGGCGTGTTCAACAAGGCGGACAGCCTGTCGAAGCTGCCGTTCTCGGTGATCAGCGCGCCGATCTACCAGCCCGTGTTCCGCGCGATGTCGAAGGTCCAGGACGAGCCGGACAAGATCAAGTACCTGTTCTTCAGGATGGTCTCGCTGCTGCTGCTCTACACCCTGCCGCTCTACATCGGCATGTGGTGGCTGGCGAAACCCTTCATCGTCGTCGTCTACGGCGAGCACTGGGTCGACACCGCGGGCGTGCTGGAGATCATCGCGCCGCTGGGCTTCCTGTACTGCCTCGGCCATCCGTCCGGCGCGGTGCTGGCCGCGACCGATCGCCTGGGGCGCGAGATGGTGGTGCATACGCTGACCTGGATCCTCGTCGCCGTCGGTGTCTACTTCGGCCTCGATCGCGGCATCGAGGGCGCCGCCTGGGGCGTCGTCGCAAGCCAGGTCTACTCCAATCTCCACATGTACTGGCTGGCGACGCGCTGCTTCGATACGCGGCTCAAGGACGTCGTCGGCGCCTTCGGGCCGACGCTGGCGCTGAACGCGATCCTGCTGCTTGCGCTCTTCGCGGTGCACCTCGCGCTGCCGGCCGGTTACGTCGAACGGGCGCCGCACATCTATCTCGGCGTTTCGATCGTCGTCAGCGGCCTCGCCTACGCCGCCGCCTTCCTGTTCCTGCCGCTGCGTCCGCTCGCCGACGAAGCGCTGCGCTGGCGCAAGCTGTTGCACCTGGCCTGAGGGCCGGTGCGGTGCCTCAGCCGGCCGCCGCGCCCGTGGCGAAGACGTAGAAATCGGCAAAGGAGCCGGTGCGATAGTCGCCCGTGTACGGGTAGCGGTTCGGGACGTGCCGCACCAGGCGCCAGGCTGGGCGCTGCGCCGCGACCCAGCGCGTGAATTCGCGATGGCGGACGTGTGGTGATGCCGTCTCCGCCGCTTCGTCGGTGTTGCTCGAATAGACGATGACATGGCGCGTCGCCGCGTCGAACAGACGCGCCATGTAGCGATCGAACACTTCGTCTTCGACCAGGTGATAGAGCACGTCGAGCGACAAGCTGAGCTCGGCGGTTTCGCCGGCGTAGTCCTCGACCAGCGCGAAACGGCGCGACGCATCGCCGGCATAGCGTGCGCGGCAGGCGGCGACGGCGGTGGGACTGACGTCGAAACCGAGATAGGCGGGATAGTGCACGAGGGAGAGCTGGTTGCCGTCGCCGCAGCCGAACTCGATCACGCTGCCGATCGACTGCGTGGCGACGAACTCGTTCAGGAACTCGGCCTTGAACTCGGCAAACTTGCCGTAGGAGCCGACACCCGAATTGCTGCCGGACGCGTAGCGTGTTTCCCAGTAGTCGCGCGAACCGGCGAACAGGGACGCCGCGTGTCGCGGAGCCCTGGTGCGCCAGTACCAGCGCGCGAGCAGCGGACCGAGGATCGGAATGCGTCGGATCAGTCTTTTCATCGTGAGGCTCCGCTGAGGGCAGATGACGGGCATTCAATCCGCCGTGAAGCTCTTCGCCCAGGGCCGCGAGAGGCAGCTCGATGCCGCCGCCCGCGCAGCCTGGTAACTCCCCATCGGCGTGCAAGTATAGGCGCGCAGCGCGGCGTGGGCTTGCAGGATCTGGGCTGCGCATGCGGCGAGCGCCACAGCGAACACCAGCACCTGCAGCGGCGTACTCGAGCGCGCGAGCCGCGCGCGCAGCGCGTGCAGGCCGATCAGCGCGAACAGCAGGATCGACGGCGCGAACTCGGCGCGGTAGCGGAAGGCGAGATAGGGTTGGCGCGCGACGCGCAGCGGGCCGTGCGCGCGGCCCAGCGCGAGGGCGCGCGCGCCCGGCGTGAATGCAAGGCCGGCTCGTCGCCTCGTCAACGCCCAGGCGCCGAACGCGGCGAGCGCGAGCCACAGGCCCTGGGCCTGCGGCACGCCGATCGGCGGACCCTCGGGCCCGTCGAACAGCTCTTCCACGCGCGCGGCGCGCGCGCTGCCGGCGGGCGCTGCGAAGAACCAGGCCGGCGCCGCGTAATAGCTCAAGGCATCGGGCACGCGCGCAAGGGCGAAGGCGCCGTGCTGCGCGAGACGCGCGAGGCGCACGGGATCGGCCGCGTAATAGCGATTCAGTGCCAGCGGCGCGAATTCCAGGGGCCGGCCCCAGCGCTGCGTGTTGACGGCGACCGTCACCAGCACGGCCGACAGCAGCACGACGGCCGCGGGCAGCAGGCAGCGCAGGCGCGCGCGCCATGCGAAGCCCTCGGCGTGCCAGCGCCAGGCGAGCGCGCAGGCCAGGGCCGCCGCCGCCGCATACAGCGCGAGCCCCGTGCTGACGCGCGCGAGCAGCGCAACGGCGGCACACGCAGCGAGCAGCGTCAGGCGTCGCGCCGTCACGGATTGCCCGAACAGCAGCGGCAGCGCCGTGCACAGGAAGACGCAGGCGCCGGCATAGGCCCACAGCACGGCCTCGACGTAGACCGAGGGCCTGCCGAGGAGCTCGACCTGCGGACCGCTCAGCACGAAGCTCGCTGCCAGTACGAGCGGGATCGCACGCATGAGCGGCGTGCTGGCCGCTTGCGGCATCGCCGTGGCGGCGCGCAGCAGCGCGAGCGCCGCGAGCGTCGCGGCGAGCACGCAGGACGCGGTCGTCCAGTCCCGCCACAGCTGCGTCGCGACGGGCAGGCGCAGCAGCGCGGGCCAGAGGCCGAAGTAGGTGTAGGTCTTGCCGTCGCGCACGAAGCCCTCGTTGCCGGCGGCCTGCGGCGCGATGTCGAGGCGGCCGTCGAGCAGCGCGCGCAGCTGGCTGTTGAAGACGAAGCCGCCGCTGGTCGTCGGCCACGGCTCGTAGGAGAACCGCGTGGCGAGCCCGAAGTAGCAGGTGAAGACGAGCAGCGCGATCGCGAGCCAGCCGAGCGCGGCGCGCACGCGCGACCCCGGTGCACGCCGCGTCATCGCCGCCGCGCTCAGACGAGGACGACGTCCGAGCGCCGCAGCCATAGCCCCAACGCGAGCAGGATCCATGCGAGCGTGCCGAAGTAGGCGGGATGTTCCTTGATCTTCTGCGTCAGGAAGTCGTCGCGGAAGCCGCGCGCG
The DNA here is from genome assembly GCA_050248455.1 of Gammaproteobacteria bacterium. Classification (GTDB taxonomy): domain Bacteria; phylum Pseudomonadota; class Gammaproteobacteria. The sequence continues at coordinate 8,224 of JBFWSI010000010.1, forward strand.
AGCACGCCGGCGTCCTCGAGATGGGCGAGGCTGTCGTGCGCGAAGTCGCGCAGCAGCGGGCGTTCGTGCAACCACACGCCGAAGGGCAGCCCGAAGCCCTGCTTGCTCTTGGTGAGAGTCGCCTGCGGCAGGAAGCCCGCGAAGGCTTCGCGGTAGAGCGGGCGCAGCTCGCGCGCCGTGACCTTCAGCGCGGGCGCCATGCGCAGCGAGACGTCGACGACCGCCTCGTCGAGCATCGGATAGCTGACGTCGATGCCGGCGAGCGCGCACATGCGCGAGACCTTGGGCAGATCGCTGTCGGCGAGCGTGATGCGCCAGTCGAGCCGCAGCAGTTGATCGATCGGATCGAGCTCGCGCGACGTCGCGTACATCTCGCGCAGCGCGCGCAATGGCGCTTGGGTGTCGATCGCGGCCAGCAGCTCCGGCGCGAGGAAGCTGTCCGGCGCGACGAAGTTCAGCAGGTTGTAGGTCATCAGGCGATCGGGCAGCGGCACCGCGGCCTGGCGCACGTAGCTCGCCGCCTTGCCGAGGAGCCCGCGCTGCAGGCCGGCCGGGATTCCGTTCGCGAGCGGCTCGCACAGCGCGTGGCGCAGCGCCGCCGGCACGCGCGCATAGCGCTCGAACACCAGCTGCTTCTGGTAGCGCGCATTGCCGCCGAACAGCTCGTCGCCGCCGTCGCCGGCGAGGATGCTGCGGTGGCCGCGCGAGGCGGCGAGCTTCGCGCAGTAATAGGTCGGGATCGCCGACGCGTTGCCGAAGGGCGCGTCGAATTCATCGACGATCGCGGGCAGCGACTCGACGATGTCGGCCGGCGTCACGTAGTAGCTCTCGTGGCGCACGCCGAAATGCGTCGCTGCCGTGCGTGCGAACTCCATCTCGTCGTAGCCCTCGGCTTCGAAGCCTATCGTGTAGGCCACGGTGTCGCCGGGCCGCAGGCGCGCGCAGTAGCCCGTGACGGTCGAGCTGTCGAGCCCGCCGCTCAGGAAGCAGGCCGGGTTCTTCTGCGGCAGGCGGCGCGCGACGGCGTCTTCGATGCCTTCGCGCAGGGCCGCGGCAAGCTCGGTGCGCGTGGCGCGCGGCGTGGTGTCGAACACCGGATCCCAGTACGCACGGAGCGTCAGCGTGCCGTCGCGCCAGTGCAGGCAATGCCCGGGCAGCAGGCGCTCGACGCCGACATAGCCGCCGGCGGGGCCTGGCAGCCAGTGGAAATAGAGGCTCGCGTAGAGATCCTGCAACCGGAAGCGGTTGCCGACCGACGGATGCGGGGGGTGCGGCCGGGTGTGATTGGCGAACGCGAAGCCCTGCGCGTCATGCACGTTGTTGTGGTTCTCGATCGCGAAGCGATCGACGGCAAGCAGCACCTCGCGTCGAGCCGGATCGACCAGCGCGATCGCGAAGGCCCCGCCGATGTCGGCGAGCACCTGCGGCCAGGCGTCGTTGCCGTGCCGTTCCAAGGCCGCGACGACACTATCGAGCGTGAAGTGCGCGATGCCCTCGCGCGTCGCCGGCAGTGCGTACGGGGCGCCGACGGCGAGCGCGACGCGACCGTCCGGCAGCACACGCGTCGTCACTGCGCCGCGCGCATGCGCGCCGCCCTGTGCGCTCGGCGTGCCGGCGGTCGTCATGCCGCTGGCCAGGAGGGTCGCGGTCCAGTCGCGTAGCGCGTCGGGCTGCGCGGCGACGTAGCCTGAGAAGAGCGTGCCGGTGGTCATGAGCTCGATGAAAGTCGGAAATGCAGCGCGGGATTATCGCCGGAGAGTATGCCGCGGAGGCGTGAAGCTTTGTATCGGTGCCGCACGCGAGCTGCTCGAAGCATGGCAGATCTTCATTCCTCGATGCGGGCCGTGGCGTCGGTGACGCGTTCGATGCGGCCGGAGTCGCGCAGGACCCGATAGCTCGTCTCGCGCCCGGCGCGCGTCAGCGTGCACAGGTGATGCTTGTCCTCGCTGCTGCAGCGGACGTCGAGATCGGCCGGCGGCGCATCGACCCAGGGCAGCAGCAGCACGAGGAACTCGTGCTTGAAGCTCTGTTCGCCGGGTTCGATCTCTATGCGCCATTCGCCGGCCTCGCCGAGCCGCTTGCGCGTCACCTCGCGCTGCACCTCGCCGTTCTCGTCGTAGTTGCGGCCGTCGACCAGGAATTCGTAGCCGGGTCCGCCGACGAGATTGATGTGGTGATCGAGCGGCACCGGCACATAGCCGCGCAGGCCGGCGCGGCCGCGCTGGACTTCGTTGGGTTTCGATTCGACCGTCACGTCGAAGCTGCGGCGAGCCTTGGCCGGCTTGCCGACCGTGTGCAGCAGCCAGCGCACGTGGAAGTGCGGCTGCTCGACGGCGACGCGGTCGTAGATCACGACGGCGTCGAAGTCGCGATCGTAGGCGAAGCTGCGCTGGTAGCTGTTGACGCGTCGCGTGCGCGGCGAGAACAGCCCCTTGCCGCTCCACTGGTTGGTATAGGCCGCGGTCAGATCGGCGACGATCGAATCGAACTCCGCCGTGTGCTCGTACTCGAGGATCTTGCCGGCGCGATAGGTGTCGCTCTTCACCATCCACTCGTCGTAGTCGAGCGGCGCGGGCTCCATGCCCCAGCCCGATCCGATGCGCCGCTGACCGCCGTCGTTGGCGATGTAGCGCGCGCCGTTCGGCGACGGCGCCTGCACGATGTCTTCGGGGTCGGTCACCGTCAGCGCGTTGTGGGCGACGGTCTGGTAGGTGTAGTTCATGTGGTGGTCGGAGCCGTAGCGCGTGCCGTAGACCCCGCTGTCGATCGCGAGCGGGAAGCGCTTGAAGATCGTGAACGCGCCCTGGTCGAGGTGGCTGTGCGACCAGTAGTTGTTGCCGGCCTTGAAGCTCACGTGCGTGCCGTCGCTGCCCCAGTCGCTGCGCGCGATCAGCATGCCGATGCCGTCGAACAGCGTGCTCGGTTCGAGCTTCGCCGCCGCCGTCTCGTCGCACAGCGTCGGATCGCTCAGCGGTCCCCAGGGCCAGGCCGTCGGCTCGACGCGGGTCGGACAGCCGCCGAGCGAATAGGCCGCGGCGTGGCGGTACTCGATCGCGAGCGGCACGCGATCGGGTGCATCGCGCTCGAAGTTGCCGGCGTCGCCCCAGCGGAAATAGGTGCCGTCGGTGCGCCGGCGCTGGACCAGGAAATCCAGGAAGCCGCGCAGGCCGGGTTCGCTCGCGAAGAAATCCTCGCCCGTTGCGGTCCGCCACATCGCCGGCAACTGGTAGATGGCCTGGCCGATGCCGATGCCGACGTATTCGCCGCCTTCGTGCCAGCCGCCGTGCTGGCCCATCACCTGGCGCCACACCGGCAGCACGCGGTTCAACCAGTAGTCCTGCGTGAAGCGCATCACTGCGTCGGCGCGCGGCGCGTCGCCGAAGGTCGCGATCGCGCAGGCCATCAGCGCCTGCAGCGGGCTGTTGTAGAGATAGACGTTGTACGGCGACAGCCGTTGATCGCGAATGACGGCGATCTGCGATTCGCAACCGTCGAGCGTCTTGCGCAGCAAGGTGTCGCGCTGTGACGGCGTCCAGCGCGCATACAGCCAGTCGTAGGCCTTGGCGAGCGGCTTGGTCTGCTCGTTGCCGCGATAGACGAACTTGAGCGCCAGCAGGCGCCGGTGCAGCGCCGCGAGATCGACGCTCGCGGGCTCGACGAGCGCCATCAGCACCATCGCCTCGAGATCGGGCTCGCGCGATTTCGCGCGCTTGCCCTGCAGCGCGAGCCAGTCCGGGTTCTCCGCGCGCAGGCGCTCGAGATCGGCGGCGGTCGGCGCCGGCAGGCGCGGGTGCTCGCTGCGGAAGTGCTGGAAATGGACGGGCGGCAGCGCCTTGCCTTCGGGCAGCCGGGCGAGCTCGGTTTCGTTCGGCAGCACTTCGATCACGGGCGGGTTGTACAGCGCGAGCCAGCCGCCGACGCCCAGCGCCAGCAGCAGCGCGAGCGCCGCCGGCAGCAGCGGATGCCGGCTGCGCCGCGAGCGGCGCTTCGGGCGGCCGTACTTGACGGCCTTGGAACGGCTCGGACGGCGCCGCTTCTCGGCCGGTGCGAGCGCCGGCAGCAGCAGCCACGGCCACGCGAACGCGGCGACGGCGAGCAGCACGTCGGTGAGGTCGCCGATGCGATCGGGCAGGTATTGCTGGCGCCACTCGATGATGAACGCGATGACGCCGACGGTGAAGAGGCCGAGCGGAGCGAGCCAGCGCCGCCGGCCGCGCCACTGCGCGAGCAGCAGCAGTGCCAGCGCCGCGTAGGGCCAGACGCGCTCGGCGAGCGCGGCCGTGTCCAGCGCCTTCGTCGGCGCCGGGCCGCGCAGCGGCACCCAGTTGAACGGATGCAGCGCGCCGGCGCTGCCGCGCGGCACGTCCAGCCCGGTCAGGAACAGCATGACGATCAGCGCGATCACGCCGATGCTGCGCGCGGCGAGGATCTCGAGCTGGCTCAGGAAGCGGAACAGCGCGAGACCGACGATGGCGCCGAGCAGCGCCTCGAGGCTCGTGTGTCGCGTCGCGATCGTCCCTTCGAGCAGCAGCACGGCGAAGATCGCGATCACGGTCTTCAGCATGCGGCCGCGCCGCGCGGGCCACACGCGGTAGGCGACGGCGGCGATGCCGAGCGCGGCACAGGCCGCGATCAGCGCGCGCCTGGTGTCGAAGGCAACGACCTGCGTCGCCGTCCGCCAGAGGCCGTCGTAGCCTGCGGCGAGCGAGTCCAGCCCGACACGCGGGAGTCCGGGCAGCAGGTGCGCCGCGGCCCACAGCGTGAGCACGCCCAGCGCGAGATGGGCCTCGAGATCCACGCGACAGTGCCGTCCCCGCCACGCGTGCAGCGGCGCGCCCAGCGGCGTGCCGGGATGCAGCCCGAGCGCGAGCATCGCGCCGCCGATCACGGCCGCGACATTGACGACGAGGTCGCGCACCGCGGGCACGAAATGAGGCAGGCCCGCCTGCACGCATTCGACCGCGATGCCGAGCACGAGGCCCGCCGCGCTCGCGATCGCGAGCGCGCGACGGCCGTGTCCGATGCCGCTCGCGAGCGCGGCGCCGAAGGCCAGGAACAGCAGCCAGGCGTTGGCGGCGTCGGGTCCGCCGCTGCCCGGCACGGCGCCGAAGCCGGACCACTGCCAGCCGCGCAGCGGTTGCATCGTCGCATAAACGATCAGCCCGAGCGCGGCGACGCCGAGCAGGGAAGAGGCGCGGGGCGGGCGGAGCATCGAGGAGGCGCCTCAGGGCCGGTCGAGCAGGGCGTGCAGGAACTGCACGGGGATCGCATAGGTGATCGCGCTCGGATCCTTCAGCACGCTTTCGCGCCCCTGCTTGGAGAGCACGCTGTTGACGATGCCGATGACCTGCCCGCTCTCGCGATCGACGAGCGGGCTCCCGCTGTTGCCGGGGTAGGCCGTGGCATCGAGCTGGTAGATGTCGAAGGGCTGCTGGAGGCGTTTGATCTGGGCAGCGGTCAGGTTAGCGGCCGAGGGCTGCGGGATCGCGAGCGGCACCACCGAGGACACGATCCCGCGATGCGTGACGGGATAGAGCCCGAGTATTCCGCCGATCGGAAAGCCCGTGAACACGATCTCGGTGCCTTCGCGCACGAGGCTCGAAGCGGCGAGCGGCAGCGCCGGCACCGGATCGCCCGGAATGCGCAGGACCGCGAGGTCGTGCGTCGGATCGTCGTGCAGCACGACGGCGGGACGCACCGAAGGATTCCGCCCGCGGCCGACGAACACCACGAGCTTCGCCTTGTCGCCGCGCTTGGCGACGCCGGCGACGACGTGCGAATTGGTCACGATGGTATGGCCGTCGCCGATCGCGAAGCCCGTCGCGCCGAGCTGATAGCGCGGGGCGCCCAGCGGATCGGCGAGACCGACACCGACGACGGCGGGCCGCACGCGCTCGACCAGATCGGCGAGCGATGCCGCGGTGGCACAGGGCCGCACGCCGATCAGGGCGAGCACGCCGACCAGGAGCGCGAGCAGCGGCCGGGACATGCGGGCGATCAGCGCGCGCGGCCGTCGACGGCGCTGCCGTTCGCGAGCTTGACCTCCCAGTCGTAGGAGGTCTGCACGATGCGGTCGAGATCGTCGAACTGCGGCTGCCAGCCGAACAAGGCCTTCAAGCGCGTCGAATCGGCGACCAGCTCGGGCGGATCGCCGGCGCGGCGCGGCGCATGGGACAGGTTCAGCGCCTTGCCGCTCACGCGTTCGACCGCGTCGATCACTTCGCGCACGCTGTAGCCGTGGCCGTAGCCGCAGTTCAGCGTCGCCGAGGCGCCGCCACGCTCGAGATAGTCCATCGCCAGCCGGTGGGCCTGCGCGAGATCGACGACGTGGATATAGTCGCGCACGCCGGTGCCGTCCTTGGTCGGGTAGTCGGTGCCGAACACCGACAGGCCCGGCCTGCGCCCGGTCGCCGCCTCGACCGCGACCTTGATCAGCAGCGTCGCCTCGCGCGTCGACTGCCCGATCTCGCCGTCCGGATCGCTGCCCGCGACGTTGAAGTAGCGCAGGATCACGTGGCGCATGCCGCTCGCCGCGCAGGCGTCGCGCAGCATCTGCTCGGCCATCAGCTTCGAGGCGCCGTAGGGATTGATGGGGCGCGTCGGCGTGGTCTCGGCATCGCAGCGCGGCGTGTCGGGAATGCCGTAGACCGCCGCGGTCGACGAGAACACGAAATTGCGCACGCCGGCCTCGACCGCGCATTCGATCAGGGTCCGCGCGTGGCAGGTATTGTTGAGGTAGTACTTCAGCGGCTGCGCGACCGACTCCGGGACGATGGTCCAGGCCGCGAAATGCATGATCGTGTCGATCGCGTGTTCCTGCAGCAGCGCGCGCACCAGCGTCGCGTCGCCGGTATCGCCGACGACCAGCGGGCCGCAGGTCACGGCACCGGCATAGCCCTTGGACAGATTGTCCAGCGTGACCACGCGGTGACCGGTTGCGCCGAGGAGTTTGCCGACGTGACTGCCGATGTAACCGGCGCCGCCGGTGACCAGTACGCTGCCCATGAAACCCGAGACCTCCTTGCTGCACTGTTGGGAAGCCGTGAACGTGTTCGCGCCGGACGCGTCCAGGGTCGCCGAGTCCGGACCGGCCACTGCGTATCGAACGCCGGCGCACGCGCTCGCAAGCGCGGCATCCTCGCACGTCGCGTGCCTGCGCCACCGTGCAGGGACCTCGTCCCCGACAGGCATTTGCGGCACATGCGCTGCGTTGCGCCGACAGGGTAGCGGCGAAAGGGCTTCGGAGTACAATCCGTGGGCTCACGCCCCCGTTGGAGTTGTCCATGAAGTTCACTGCCCTGGTGTTCACTGCCGGCCTCGTCGCTCCGCTTTCCGCCATCGCCGCCGATTACCCGACGCTGGACCGCGTCGACGCCGTGCTGACCTGCATGCAGGAGAACGGGGGGCAGAACATCGACAACCTCCAGCGTTGCAGCTGCGAGATCGACATGGTCATGCAGCGGGTCGACTACGATGCCTTCACCGAGGCGCGCACCTACGAGATCTACAAGCAGATGCCGGGGGACAAGGGCGGCATCTTCCGCGACAACCCGCGTGCGAAGGAGCTTATCGACAAGCTCGATGCCGCGCGCGCGGAGGCGAAGAAGCGCTGCTTCGTCGGTGGCGTGCGGCAGAAAAATGCGCCTGCCGTACCACCGAAGAAGATCGCTGCGCCGCAGTAAAGCGCGCGCTGCTACAGTCTCGAAATCCATCGCATGGCAGAGGCGATGAAGGCCTCTTGCGCAGGGTTGCCGGACCCCTGTTTTTCTCTATAATCGGTCCGGCCTCGCGGCATCCGGAACGGATCGCTCGAACCGTTCCGCGCATGTGCGGGACTCATGCGAGGACAGTGTCGTGCCTTATGGGGAAGTGGTCGGGCGCGGCGCCACGCGGACACCGCCGGCGGCGGTGACAGAACCATAACGGCTGGACAAGGCTAGGCATGACCACTCATCCCCGCTTCCGTTTCCTCGATCCAGTCGCCCTTTTCAGCCTTCCGCTTCCCGACGACCCGCAGCCTCGCGGGCGCTTCGCCGATTTCCTGCCGCTACGCGCCCTCCGCGGCGTGCGGACTGCATTGGCTATACTCTGTGACGCGCTCTCGATCTCGGTGCGACACGGAGTCAAAACTGAGAAGAGATCAACACAAAACTGTTAACAGCAAGTGTGAAGGAGGAGGTCATGAGAAAAGCATCGTTCAAGCGATGGCTCATTGCAGCGGCCTCTCTGACGGCAGTGACTGCTTCCGGTGCAGTCATGGCAAATGCCGAATTGGAGAAGTTGATGCAAGACCCCAACTACTGGGTGTTCCCCGGTGGTAACTATTGGAACTGGCGGTATTCGGCGCTGGATCAGATCAACAGCACGAATGCCGGCAAGCTCCAGGCGGCGTGGACGTTCTCGACGGGTGTGCTCCGCGGCCATGAAGGTGGCCCGCTGGTGCTGCCCACTTCGTCGACGGGCCTGCCGCACGACACGCTCTTCATCCACGCCGCATTCCCGAACAACGTCTTCGCGATCAACCTCGATACGCTGGAAGTCGTCTGGGAATACGTCCCGGTCCAGGACTACGACGAAACCGTGCCGGTCATGTGCTGCGACACGGTCAACCGCGGTCTCGGCTACGGCGACGGCAAGATCATCCTGCAGCAGGCGGACACGACGCTCGTCGCGCTCAATGCGAAGGATGGTTCGCTGGTGTGGTCGGTCAAGAATGGCGATCCCAAGCTCGGCCAGACCAACACCAACGCCCCGCACGTCATGAAGGACAAGATCATGACCGGCATGTCAGGCGCCGAATTCGGCGTCCGCTGCTGGATGAATGCCTACGATCTGAAGACGGGCAAGCGGGTGTGGCGCGCGTACAGCATGGGCCCGGACGAGGACATGCTGATCGATCCCGAGAAGACCACGGCGCTGGGGCAGCCGGTCGGCAAGGATTCTTCGCTGAAGACCTGGAAGGGCGATCAGTGGAAAATCGGCGGCGGCTCGACCTGGGGCTGGTGGCCGTACGACAAGGAACAGAACCTGATGTTCTACGGCTCCGGCAACCCTTCGACCTGGAACCCGGTCGTACGTCCGGGCGACAACAAGTGGTCGATGACGATCTTCGCGCGTGACGTCGACACCGGCGTGGCCAAGTGGGTCTACCAGATGACCCCGCACGACGAATGGGACTACGACGGCATCAACGAGATGATCCTCGTCGACATGAAGGTCAAGGGCCAGGATCGCAAGGCGCTGG
>JBFWSI010000011.1:0-17025 GCA_050248455.1 Gammaproteobacteria bacterium
GAACCGGCCCGGCAGCGTCGGCCACATCGTGCTGCGAAACCTCGTCGCGGCGGGATTCGACGGCCCGATCTGGGCGGTCAATCCGCGCCACGACTGCATCGCAGGCCTGCCCTGCGTGCCCGAGGTCGCCGCACTGCCCGCGGCGCCCGATCTCGCGGTGTTGTGCACGCCGCCGGCGACCTTGCCCGAGCTCATCGAAGCGCTCGGCGCGCGCGGCACGCGCGCGGCGATCGTCATCACCGCGCTCGAACGCGGCGCGGCGCTGACGCCCGTGATCCGGCAACGCTGCCTGGACGCCGCGCGACGCACGCAGTTGCGCATCCTCGGCCCGAACTGCGTCGGCCTGCTCGCGCCGGGCGCGAAGCTCAACGCGAGCTTCGCGCATGCCGCGGGACGGCCCGGTCCGCTCGCCTTCGTCTCGCAGTCCGGCGCGCTGTGCACGGCAGTGCTCGACTGGGCCAATGCGCGTGGAATCGGGTTCTCGCATTTCGTGTCGCTGGGCGATGCGCTCGACGTCGACTTCGGCGATCTGATCGACTACCTCGGTCACCAGCACGACACGCGCGCGATCCTGCTCTACATCGAATCCGTGATGGCCCCGCGCAAGTTCCTGTCGGCAGCGCGCGCCGTCGCGCGTCACAAGCCGATCGTGCTGATCAAGGCCGGCCGCAACGCCGCCGGCGCACGCGCCGCGTCCTCCCACACCGGGGCGATCACGGGCGGCGATCACGTCTTCGACGCGGCCGTGCGACGCGCCGGCGAGCTGCGCGTCGACAGCATCGACGAGCTGTTCGAGGCGGTCGAGACCCTGGGCCATCCGCGCGTGCGGCCGGGCGGCGAGCGCCTGATGGTCCTCACCAACGGCGGCGGCCTCGGCGTGCTCGCGGCCGATGCCCTCGCCGGCGCCGGCGGCATGCTCGCGACGCTCGAGCCCGCGCTCGTCGCCGAGCTCGACGCGCTGCTGCCGCGCACCTGGTCGCGCGCGAACCCGCTCGACATCGTCGGCGACGCGGACGCGAGCCGCTATGCGCGGGCCCTCGAGGTGATCTGCCGCAGCGAGGCCTGGGACGCGCTGCTCGTGATGCTGGTGCCGACCGCGATCGTCGACAACGCCGCCGTCGCGCGCACCGTCGCCGACTTCGCCGCGAAGATGCGCCGCCCGCTGTTCACGGTGTGGATGGGCGGCCCGGCCGTCGCCGACGCGCGTGCGCTCTTCGCCGCTGCCGGCATCGCGCAGTTCGACACGCCGACCTCGGCCGTGCGCGCCTGGCTGCAACTCGTGAACTATGCGCGCAACCAGGCCGCGCTGCTCGAGACGCCGCCGAGCCGGCCCGCGCATACGCCCGACGCGGCCCGCGCACGCGCCGTGATCGACGCTGCGCTCGCCGCGGGGCAGACCGCTCTCGGCGAGCTCGATACCAAGGCGCTGCTCGCGGCCTACGGCGTGCCCGTCGTCGAATCGCTGCGCGTCGCGACGCGCGAGGAAGCGTTGGCGGCGGCGGCGCGTCTCGGCTATCCCGTCGCCGCGAAGCTGGTCTCGCCCGAGGTCTCGCACAAGTCCGACATCGGCGGCGTGCAGCTCGATCTGCCCGATGCGGAGGCGCTGAGCGCCGCGCTGGCGCGCATCGACGACAACCTGCAGCGTCATCGGCCGGACGCCCGGCACGGCGGCTACACCGTCCAGCGCATGGCGCCGCGCGGCAGCGCCTACGAGCTGCTGCTCGGCCTCACCAGCGATCCCGTGTTCGGGCCGGCGCTGGTCTTCGGCGCCGGCGGCACGGCGGTCGAGGTCCTGCGCGACACCGCCGTCGCGTTGCCGCCGCTGAACGCCGCGCTCGCGCGCGATCTGATCGATCGCACGCGGATCGCGCGCCTGCTGCGCGGCTATCGCGACCGGCCGCCCGTCGCCTTCGATGCGCTGATCGATGCGCTGCTGGCGCTCTCGCAGCTCGTGGTCGACCATCCGCGCCTCGTCGAGCTCGATATCAACCCGCTGCTCTGCGACGAGCACGGCGTGCTCGCGCTGGACGCGCGCGCGACCGTGACGGCGAGCCCGGCGGTGGGGCTCGTGATCCGTCCCTATCCGAGCGAGCTCGTCTCGCGGCTCGGCTTGCCGGACGGCACCTCGCTGACACTGCGTCCGATCCGGCCCGAGGACGAGCCGATGCACCATGCCTTTCTCGAGCGCGTCGCGCCGGAGGACCTGCGCTTCCGCTTCTTCCGCGCGACGAACCGCTTCACGCACGAGTTCCTCGCCGCGTTCACGCAGATCGACTACGACCGCGAGATGGCCTTCATCGCCGTCCGCCAGGATGCGGCCGGCAACCCCGAGACGCTGGGCGTGGTCCGCGCCGTCGCCGATGCCGACAACACGGGCGCCGAGTTCGCCATCCTGGTGCGCTCGGACTGGAAGGGGCGCGGCATCGGCCATGCGCTGATGACGCGCATCGTCGACTACCAGCGCGCCCGCGGCACCCGCGAGCTGCACGGCGAGGTGCTGGCCCACAATCACACGATGCTCGCGCTGTGCCGCGCGCTGGGCTTCACGCTCGGCGAGCTGCGCGACGAGGTCGTGCCGGTGCGGCTGGCGTTGAACGCCGCCGCGGTGGCGTAAGCCGGGGCCTTCATTCGCTCAACCGAAGATCCCGGGTTCCGCTACGCTGCACCCGGGCTACGAGAACGTTCGGCGGCTTCCGAATTCCGCCTGTCGCGCGGCCGTCGTGCTCGCCTGGGTTATCCTGCGCCGGTCCGTCCATCAACGAGGAGATTGGCACGATGAACACCCGCATCAATCCCGACGGCATCGCGCAGCCGTTCAACAATGCCTACAGCCACGGCGTCGTCATTCCGCCGCAGTCCCGTGTGCTGCACACCGCCGGCCAGATCGGCGTGCGGCCCGACGGCAGCGTGCCTGCCTCGATCGAGGAGCAGGCCGATCAGGTCTGGATCAACCTCCTCGCCATCCTGCGCGGCGCGGGCATGGAGGTCACCGACATCGTGAAGCTCACGGCCTATGTCGTCGGCGATCACAACTATCCTGCCTACGCGGCCGCGCGCGTGCGCCACCTCGGCGATCACAAGCCGGCGGCTACTGCGTTCTGCGTGCCGCAACTGCTGAAGCCCGAGTGGTTGCTCGAAGTCGAGCTGATCGCCGCGCGTGCTTGATGTCAGGACGCGATCGCTCGTCTACACTTCAGCCGGCTCGCTTGCACGAAGCACGTCGCGGCGACGACACGATTCCACCCTCAATCATCCACGGCTCAACGCTATCCGGGAGGAGTGATCCAATGGCAACGAAGAAAGCCGCCGCCAGAAAGGCGGCAGCGAAGAAAGCACCTGCGAAGAAACCCGCAGCAAGGAAGACCGCAGCAAGAAAGGCAGCGCCCAGGAAGGCAGCAGCAGGGAAGGCACCCGCCAGGAAGCTCGGCGTCGCCGATCAGATCAAGGCCAACAACAAGGCGCTGGGCGCGGCCGTCGTCGCCGGCGATGCGAAGGCCGTCGGCAAGATGTACACCGGCAGGGCGCGGCTGATGCCGCCGAACGCAGACTTCTTCAAGGGCACCAAGGCCATCACGGGCTTCTGGCAGGGCGCGCTCGACATGGGGATCCGCGGCGTGGCCCTGAAGACCATGGAAGTCGAACAGCTCGGCAGCACCGCAATCGAAGTCGGGACCTATGCCTTGACCGGCGGCGGCGGCGCCACGCTCGACAAGGGCAAGTACCTCGTCGTATGGAAGAAGGAAGGCGGTGCGTGGAAGCTGCACCACGACATCTTCAACTCCAGCGTGGCTGCGGCTGCACCGGCCGAAGCAGCGGCGCCGGCCCCTGCCGCCGCGGAAGAAGAAGCGGCGGTCGCCTGAAAGCCGACCCGGGTGGCGTGCGCCGCGCGTCACCCGGGCGTCGAGCTCATCGGGCCGGCGACGGCTCGGCTTTCATCTCCTCTTCCAGCGCCTCGACTTCGGCGGCCAGCTCGGGCGGCAGCGGATCCGGCGCGTCACCGAACCAACGGTACTTGAGATTGCCGATGAGGCCGGCGAGCGGGCGCGTGATGCCGCCCTTGACCGTGCCGTCGCTCGCCTGGCGGATGATGTCGGCGAAGTTCGACTCGGACGCCGACGGCGTGCCCCAGATCCGGAATTCCGGACCGCGCCAGTAGCCGGCATCGTTCTTCTCGCTCTTCAGCAGCCCCATGCTGTAGAGAATCGCCGCGCCGCGCCCCGACATGTCGAGATTCGCGCGCAGGTCCAGCGGGCTGTCGACCACGTCCCGGCCCGCCTCGCGCGTGATGCCGCCGGCCGCCGTCATCGAGATCGTCGGGCTGCGCACCAGGAAGCGCTCGATCACGATGTCGCGCGATTCGGCGCGGCGCACGCGGATGTCGACGACGTCGTAGTCGATGCGGGCAATGTAGTTGACGAGTCGCGCGATGGTGCCGGCGCCGAAGCCGCCGGTCGGCATGTACGACAGGCCTTCGCCGACCAGGCCCAGCATGTCCGAGGTCCCGACCAGCAGCGTGCTCGACGGCGGCAGCGGCCGGAACACCCCCTTGTTGCTTCGCATGCGGATGTCGAACAGCGTCTCGTTGCGCAGCTGCCCGAGGTTCGGCATCTCGCCGTTCGCGGCGAGCTTCACGCTGAACAGGCCCTTGATCCGCGGCTTCTCGCCCGGCACCAGCTCCTTGAAGAACTGGTTCAGGTCGAAGTCCTTGACGGTGCCGTTCACGTCCAGCCGATAGGGTTCCGCGGCGTCCCCGCGGTAGTCGAGCGTGCCGTCGAGCTTCATCTGACTTGCATGGAAGCGCGCCGCGACGTCGGTCGCGGCGAGCTTCTTCTTGCGCACGGACAGCTTGCCGCTGACCTCGTCGAAGGCGAGATAGTCGGTATAGAAGAGCTTCGCGATGCGATATTCGAGCGCCGTGCCATAGGGGAGGATGTCCCAGGCGGCCTTCGCGTCGCGCGTGAGATCGATGGCGACGGGAGCGCTGTCCTTCGCATCCGGAGGCGGCGGCAGCGCGGCCGCGACCTGCGGCGACACGGCGGCGAGCGTCGCCAGCAAGTCGTTCAGGTAGAACAGCTCGCTGTCGAGCCGCAGACGCAGCAGGCCCTGCTCGCCCGGCTCGGGCGCATACGTTGCCGCGATCGCCGCGGTGCTGGTGCCCGACTTGCCGTTCGCGCTGAACGGCGCGGTGAACGAGAAGCCGCGCCCGTCCGCGGCCATGCTGCCGCCGACGGGCAGCTCGATGTGCGCGATCGCGAGCGGCGCGCTGGCGGCGAGGCCGTCGAGCGCCAGCCGCGCCGCGATCGCGCCGTCCGGCGTCACGGCGATACGCGTGTTCACGGCCCCGGCCGTCAGCTTGTGCCCCGGCATCACGGCAGGCTGCGACAACCACTGCGGAAGCTGGGCCGCGAGTTCGGCGTCCAGCGTGCTCAGCGCGACGGCGCGATCGGGCTCGATCGTCGCCGCGACGCGGCCGCTCAGCGCCGGCGTCGCGTTGCCGGCGAAGTTCAGCGCGAAGTCGGCGAGATCGAATTCGAGCTGACGGCCCTCGACCTTCACCGCCGCGCGCGTGCCCAGCGTGAAGGCCTGCAGCAGCGGCTGCTCGTCCGCGCTGAGGCGCACGTCCTCGACGCGCAGCGGCGCCGCGCTGTCTGCCCGCAGCACCGAGCCGACGGAGCTGAGCCGCAGCTCCGCGTCGAAGTCCGCGAAGGCCAGGCCATCGAGCGCGACGAAGCGCTCGACCACCGAAGAGGACAGGTCGCGGATCGCGAGGCTCACCTCGCCGATCACGTGGCGCGCCAGCCGTTCGTCGCGCGCGATCTTCGGCCTCACTTCCAGCCCCTCGTCGGCGACGAGCCGGAAGCTCGCCTGCGGCCCCGCCTTCAGATCGACGGCAAGCCGCCCGACGCGTATCGCATCCCCGTGCATCGCGGCGGCGAAATCGACGCGGCCGTCGAGCGCGAGATCGGGCGGTTCGCGCGCGAGCGCGCGGCGCAGTGCCGGCTGCGCCACGAGGCCGGTCAGGTCGAGCTCGAGCCGCCCTTCTCCCGCCAGCGGCGTCTTCGACTTCTCGCCCAGCGGCAGGCTGCCTGCGAGATCGCCGCGCGCCAGCACGTGGCCGCGACTCGCGAGATTCAGCTGACGCAGATCGAAGCGCAGGCCCTCCGGCGCATAGTCGACCGCCGGCGTCACCACCAGATCGAGATCCTCGACCTGCGCGGCCTCGCCCAGCCGCGCGTCGACGCCCTGGACGCGCAGCGGCGCCGTCGCGCGCAGCGCGTAGCGGCCGGCGGCCGGCGCGCTCAGCAGCAGATCCGCGGCGGCCAGCGTACCGCTGAGAACGACGTCGGGCACGAAGGCGGTGATCCAGGCCAGATCGATGCCGCGCAGGGACAGGCTTGCGAGCTCGCCGCGCGGGTTCTCGAAGGGCGCATCGGCGGACGGCAGCGCAAAGGGCTGGCGCGCGACGAGCTCGACGAGATTCGGCCGCGTCGGCTGCGCGAGCCCGGCGTCCAGCGTCGCGACGGTCGCCTGCGTGCCTTGCAGCTCGACCGCGCCTTTCGCATCGAAGCGCAGCCCATCGGGCAGCGGCACCTCGTCGCGACGCGCCGCGAGCGGCGGCAGCGCGCGCACGGCATCGAGATCGGCATCGAGCACATAGGCGATGCGCAAGGGCGGCAGGGCCGGCGCCGGCGGCGGCGCTGCCGGCGTCGACGACGGCGCGTCGGTGTCGTCGTCGGCGATCTGCGCAGCGACCTCGGGCGCCGCCTCTTCGTCCTTCGCCGGCACGATCAGCGGCTGCGTGAGCGTGATCCGGCCGCCGGCGAGGCGGCGCGCGCCGTCCGCGATCGCGAGCTCGTCGAGGCGCAGGCGCAGGCGCGCATCGGATTTCGTCAAGGTCGGCAGCAGGCTCACGCGCAGGGCCGGCACCAGCACGTCTTCGCCGGCCTCGACCGCGACCTCGCCCAGCGTCAAGGCCTGCAGCGGCAGCAGCTGCAGCTGGCGCTCCTCGCCGACCGCGAGCTCGAAGGCGGCGCTGAGCTCACCGCCGGTCAGCGTCTGGCCCTGCAGCAGCCCGTTCGCCCAGGGCACCGGCACCGCACTCAGCGCGAGCGTCCCCAGCGCGCGCGGCGTGTCGAGCAGGGCCGCCGGCGCAGCGAGATCGACGACCAGCGGCGGCTGCAGCGCAAGCGCGAGCACGGGCGTGGCCCGCGACTCGTCCATCAGCGCGTGATCGAAACGCGTCAGCGCGAGACGCTCGCCGTGGAGCGCGAGCGTCGTGCCGCTGTGGAGCACGAGTGCGGGCGGCAGCGCCGGGTTGTCGCCCAGCACCTTGGCGAGCTCGGTGAGGCGCGTCGTTGCGGCCAGCGTCAGATCGATCGCACCGCTCATCGTCTGCACGCCGAGCTCGCCCTCCGCTTCCAGTGCGAAGGTCGGCAGCGGCTGCGCGCCCAGGTAGGACGCGACGAGCGCATTGCCGGCCGTCAGCGTGTAGCGTCCGCGCAGGCTGCCCTGGTCGCCGCGATAGAGTCCGTCGAACTCGAAGCGCGCGCGCGGGGCGCCGGCCGCATCCAGCGGCTGCAGCGCGAGCTGCAGTGACTCCGGCGCCGGCGACAGCGTCTCGCCGCGCAGACGGCGTTCGCGGATCAGCGCGCGCAGGTGGCCCGTGCCCGGTGCCGGCATGACGGCGAGCGTGAGCGACAGCCGCTCCGGCGCCGGCAGCGCGGGCGCGGCGAGCGTCGCCTGCGCATCGAGTGCGAGCTCGCGGAAGCGTCCCTGCGACAGCTGATCGAGCTTCAGGCGGCCGTCGGCATCGAGCTGCTGCACGCCGTCGTCGTAGTGCAGGCCGAGCTCCAGCGCGCCCGGCACGTGCGGACGCACGCCGTCGCCGCGCAGGCTCGCCTGCAGGCGGCGCGCCGCATCGAGCGTGACGTCGGCCGCGACGTCGACGTCGTAGAGCGCAAGGCCGTAGCCCTGGTCGAGCATGCTGATGACGCCGGCGAACGGCGTCGTCGACGGCGGGCCGGACCGGAAGCGCGTGAGGTCCACGGCCAGATCGGGCACGCGCAACTCGTGCACGACGATCGTGTCGGTGAGCAGCCCGAAAGGATTGAAGACCAGCTCCGCCTCGCCGAGCCGCAGCTCGAGCCCGCGGTAGTCGAGGTGCAGGCCGCGCAGCTCCAGCGACCACGGCGTGAGCCTGAGATGCTCGACCTCGAGCGTCTCGACGCCGGCTTCGCGCGCGAGCGGCAGGAGCTTCGGCAGGAGGACGCGCTGCTGCAGCGAGGGATTGAACAGCGCGGCCAGCGCGATCGTCAGCACGCTGCCCGCGACGATCGCCGCCGTGCGCCACGGGTGCCGACGCACGGCGGCGCGCAGGCTCGTGGCCGTGGGCGACCCGGCAGGCGGCTTCTGCGATCCTTCGCCGGACATGCCGCAGCGTCAGAGATTCATCATCGTCATGCGTTGCGCGTCGTAGCGCTCACCGCACGCGAAGCCCTTCGGGGCGGCCTCCTCGATCGCGGCGAGCTCCGCTGCGGTAAGTTCGATCTCGGTCGCCGCGGCGTTCTCGTCCAGGCGCTCGGGCTTCGTGGTGCCGGGAATCGGCACGAGGTCCGCGCCGCGCGACAGCACCCACGCGAGCGCCAGCTGCGCCGGCGTGCGGCCGCGGGCGCGGGCGAGCGCCTCGAGCTGGGCGACGACGGCGAGATTGCGCGGGAAGTTCTCGGCGCTGAAGCGCGGCGTCAGGCGGCGGAAGTCGTCCGGCGCGAGATCGTCCAGCGACTTGATCGCGCCCGACAGGAAGCCGCGTCCGAGCGGGCTGTAGGGCACGAAGCCGATGCCGAGCTCGCGGCAGGCGGCGAGATGGCCGCCGTCCTCGGGCTCGCGCGACCACAGCGAGTATTCGGACTGCAACGCCGTCACGGGATGCTCGCGGTGCGCGCGGCGCAAGGTCGCGACGCTCGCTTCCGACAGGCCGATGTAGCGGACCTTGCCGGCCGCGACGAGCTCGCCCAGCGTGCCGACCGTGTCCTCGATCGGCACGCTCGGATCCACACGGTGCTGGTAATAGAGATCGATGTGATCGCAGCGCAGGCGCTGCAGGCTGGCGTCGCAGCAGGCCTTCACGTAGGCAGGTCGCCCGGACACGCCGTTGAAGCCGCCCTGCTCGTCGCGGACGATGCCGAACTTGGTCGCGACGAAGGCCTCGTGGCGCCGCCCGGCCAGCGCCTTGCCGAGCAGGATCTCGTTGGTATGCGGGCCGTACATGTCGGCGGTGTCGAAGAAGTCGATGCCGAGCGACAGCGCGCGATGGATCGCCTCGATGGCGCGCTGCTCGTCGGTCGGACCGTAGAACTCCGACATGCCCATGCAACCGAGGCCGATGGCCGACACGAGCGGGCCGCGGCTGCCGAGTCTGCGCCTCTTCATCAGTCGACTCCTTCTTCAGAGCGAAGGCAAATGGCACCAGCCGGCCGGCGACGGTGCATGCGCGGGCCGGGCGCCGGGCTCGGCCCATTGTACGCAATTCGAGCGGAACGGCGCCTCAGCGCCGGTTGTGCGAGCGGATGAAGTCGCGGATGCGGGGGGCGATCTCGGCGCGGAAGCGCGAGCCGTTGAACACGCCGTAATGGCCGACGCCGGCCTGGACGTAATCCTGTTTCATCGCCGGCGGGATGTTCACGCAGAGATCGTGGGCCGCCTGCGTCTGGCCGATGCCGGAGATGTCGTCCTTCTCGCCTTCGACCGTCATCAGCGCGGTCCTGGTGATCGCGCCCGGCTCGACCAGGCGGCCGCGGTGACGCATCACGCCGTTCGGCAGCTGGTGCTCCTGGAACACGACCTGCAGCGTCTGCAGATAGTAGGCGGCGTTCAGGTCCATCACCGCGAGGTATTCGTCGTAGAAGTCGCGATGCGCCTGCACCGAGTCGCCGTCGCCCTTGACCAGGCTCTGGTAGAGCTTCTGGTGCGCGTTCATGTGGCGATCGAGGTTCATCGTCATGAAACCCGTCAGCTGCAGGAAGCCCGGGTACACGCGCCGCATGAAGCCCGGGTGCGGGAAAGGCACCGGCATCACGACGTTGCGCTCGAACCAGTCGAGCGGCTTGGTCGTCGCGAGGCGATTCGGCTCGGTGGGGCTTCTCCGCGTGTCGATCGGGCTGCCCATGATCGTCATGCTCGCCGGCACGCAGGCGTCGTCGTCGGCCGCGAGCAGCGCGGTCGCGGCGAGCACCGCAGGCCCGGGCTGGCACACGGCGATCACGTGCGTGTTCGGGCCGAGGAAGCGCAGCATCTCGATCACGTAGTCGACGTAGTCGTCGAGATCGAACTCGCCGAGCGCGAGCGGCACCATGCGCGCGTCGGTCCAGTCGGTGATGTAGACCTCGTGATCGGGCAGCAGCGCGCGCACCGTGCCGCGCAACAGCGTCGCGTAGTGTCCGGACATCGGCGCGACGAGCAGGATGCGCGGATCGTGGCGGTGCCACGGCGGCAGCCCGGCGGGGTCGCGCTTGAAATGCAGCAGATCGCAGAACGGCCTGCTCCACACCACTTCTTCCGCGATCGCGCAGCGCGCCCCGACCATGTCGATGCTGTCGATGCCGAAGGCCGGCTTGCCGTAGCGGCGCGTCAGGTGCTCGAACACGTCCCAGGCGGCGGCCGCGGTCTTGTAGGGCCAGGACTGGGCCCAGGGATTCCAGGGCTGGTCGAACAGCAGGCGGTTCCATTCGATGAAGGAGCGCAGCGGGGCGATGGCCGCGTGGTTCAACTCGTAGAAGTGATAGAGCACGCGCAGGCCTCGCCACGTCTTGATCGTGACCGAGTATAGGCAGCCTTGTGCAAACGCAGCAAGGCGACTTCCTCCGGTCGAGGGTAAAACAGCGTGGCGGCGACGACTCCCGCGACCGGGTGCCTTCGGTACAATCGATGCGCGCTGCGCCCGGGCATGCGCCGCGCGCACCGCGCCGGGGCGAGCACCATGCGCGTCATCGCTCGCACCGCCGGGACGGATTCGCCCGCCCAACACAACAACACCAGAGGAGAGGTCCCATGAAGTTCAGCTGCCACGTGCAGACCCGCATATCCGACTATCGCATCGCGAAGGACCTCGAGGACTGGGGCTACGACGCCTGCTGGTTCCCCGACACGCAGATGATGTGGTCCGACTGCTACGCGACGATGGCACTGGCCGCCCAGTGCACCTCGAAGATCCAGATCGGCACCGGCGTCGCGATCACGGGCACCCGCATCGCGCCGACCACCGCCGCCGCGATCTCCTCGATCAACGTGCTCGCCCCCGGCCGCTGCTTCCTCGGCATCGGCACCGGCCACACCGCGATGCGCGTGATGGGCCAGGACCCGATGCCCGTCAAGGAATTCCGCGAGTACCTGCGCGTCGTGCGCACGATGCTGAAAGGCGAGAACGTCGACTACACCTATCGCGACAAGACCACCGAGATCGCCTGGCAGCATCACGGCGGCGGCTTCCGCAATACCTTCGACCCGATCCCGATCTACGTCGCCGCCAACGGCCCAATGGCGCTGCGCGCGGCCGGCGCCTACGGCGACGGCCTGGTGTCGATCTTCAACGAGCAGCCGGACGTCATGCGCGCCAATCTCGAAATGGTGAAGGCCGGCGCCGAGAAGGTCGGGCGCAAGCTCGACGACGGCTTCCACACCGTGTCGCTGTGCCATGCGGTGGTGCTGCGTCCCGGCGAGAAGCTCACCGATCGGCGCGTCGTCGAGGTCGCGGGCTCGTGGGTCGTCACCGCGCTGCACTTCGTCTACGAGATCTGGCGTTACACCAAGGACGACAGCGTCATTCCGTCCTTCATGCGCAACATCTGGCAGCAGTACCTCGACCGCGTCGAGAAGATGCCGCTGCCGGAGGACAAGAAGCACCAGGCGCTGCACGAAGGCCACTGCAGCTATTTCCCCGCAGTCGAGCGCAGCCTGCTGACGCCGGAGATGATCGAAGGCACCTGCATCGTCGGCGGCCCCTCGGAGGTCGCCGAGCGCATCCGCGCCGCCGGGCGCGCGGGCCTGAAGGAAGTGAGCCTGCTGCCGCCGCTGATGCACCTGCGCGACGCCGCCCGCGAGTTCGCGCACAAAGTCATCCCGCTGATCTGAGGATGCATACCATCGATGCACGGCGCGGCGCCTCCGGGCGCCGCGCCCTCCTCCTCGCCCTCGCGGCGCTCGCGATACCGGCAGGGGCCGCGCCGTCGTCGAAGGTGCACGACAATCTGCAGACGCGTGCCGACTGCGCCTACGCCGCGAGCCGCGCGCTAGGCGCGCAGGCGCTGGTGTTCGCCGATCCGCCGCAGGCCGCGACGCCGCGCACGACCGATCTCGCCGGCGAATACTGGTGGCAGGGCTTCCTCGTCAGCTCGAGGGGCGCGCGCACCGCGGTGTGGCTGCACTGCGAGATCGTGCCGGGCTCGACGGCGACCTATGCCGAGGTGCTGCTGCGGGACGCGGCTTCGCCTTGAGATCCCTCGACACCCGCGACGCGGGCTCTCTCTGCGCGAACATGCGATGACCCGCGGGGCTTCCCTCGCCGCGGTGCCCGCCGCGAGCGCGACGCGCCGCCGCGTCGCCGATCTGCTGTTCGTCGTCCAGATCGGCTGCGCGCTGATCTTCGGCGTCAGCCAGACCTGGCAGATGTTCTCCAGCGTCGAAGGCCTGAGCCCCAGCTGGTTCCTGTGCTGGGCGCTGTTCCTCGTCGTCAACCTCCGGCTGTCGATCCAGGCGCACCGCGTGCAGCCCAGTCGCGTGACGAAGCAGACCGTGTGGGCCTATGCAATCTGGACGACGATCATCGCGGCCAACCTCGCGGCGCTCGCGTGGCACGGCGCCGGCACCTGGACGGCCATCGACGACGCGACGATCGGCATCGCCGTCGCCGGCATCGTCGCCACGCTCGCAATCGGCCGCCGCCACGATCTCGACTGGCGCGATCCGATCGTGCGCGGCTGGCTCGCGGTGTTCTTCAAGGGTGTACCGCAGCTGACCTTGGCCTGGAACCTCGCGCTGGTCGGCGGCGACGGCCTCGCTGCCTTCGGCGTCTTCGCCGGCCACGTGACGATCTGCACGCGCCTGGGCCAGCTCGTCTTCTCCATCCGCGAAGCCGGCTGGGATCGCAATCGCATCGGCTCGCTGATCAGCGAAGTCGCGAACGAAGGCAGCTGGATCGTCGCGACGGTGGTGTGGCTGATGGTGTGAGTTTGGAAGAAATCCAGCCATGGAGGGCACGGAGGAAGAGATGGATTGGATCTGCGCGTTCGTGACTCGATTGCGATTGTCGCCGGCGCTGCGGAGGCGCCGAACAATCCCGTTCTTCCTCCGTGCCCTCCGTGGCCATATAGCTGAGCGTAAATCCACTCCACTGGCGGTTCGATAGCGTATGCCCGTGTAGAAGCTTCCCACGCCATGCCCGCGCCAGCGGGCATCCACGCACTTGCCCGGCGTCCAGCGGGGAAAAGAAGGATCGCCCGACGGAGGCCGCCTCGTCCGGCGTGGATTCCCGCTGGCGCGGGAATGACGGTAATCGACACGCAGGGAAGCGTATTTGCGCTCAGCTATATAGATTCATCCACTCCCCGAACCGGCACAGTCCTCCAACGACGAGAAGCGGCGGACCGACTTGCGGCGACGCGGCAGATCGGGAAGGCTGCGCCATGTCCGCCATTGCCGCAGTGGAGACGATCTATCGCCGGGACGGTCGCAAGGTGTTCGCGACCCTGGTGCGGCTGCTCGGCGACTTCGATCGGGCCGAGGAAGCCCTGCAGGAGGCGTTCCGGGCGGCGCTCGAACAGTGGCCGCGCGACGGCGTGCCGGCGCAGCCGGTGCCATGGCTGGTGTCGGCCGGTCGCTATCGCGCGATCGACGCGCTGCGCCGCGCGGCGCGCTACGACACGCTCGGCGACGCGGTCGACACCCTGGTCGCCGATGAGCGCGACGAGGACAGTGGCGCGATCGAGGACGATCGCCTGCGCCTCGTCTTCACCTGCTGCCATCCCGGTCTGCGCGAGGACGCGCGCATCGCGCTGACCTTGCGCGAAGTCTGCGGCCTGACCACCGAGGAAATCGCGCGCGCGTTCCTGGTGCCGGCGCCGACGCTCGCGCAGCGCATCGTGCGCGCGAAGCACAAGATCCGCGTCGCGCGCATTCCCTACGAAGTGCCGACGCGCGAGGCGCTGCCGGCGCGGCTCGCGAGCGTGCTGCGCGTCGTCTATCTCGTCTTCAACGAAGGCTATTCGGCGACGGCGGGCGAGGCACCCGTGCGCGCCGAGCTGTCCGGCGAGGCGATCCGGCTCACGCGCCTACTCGTCGATCTGCTGCCGGAAGCCGAGGTCCTCGGCCTGCTCGCATTGATGCTGCTGCACGAAGCGCGGCGCGCGACGCGGCTCGACGCCGCCGGCGAGCTCGTGCCGCTCGACGAGCAGGCACGCGAGGACTGGGACCGCGCGCTGATCGCCGAAGGCGCCGTGCTGATCGAACGCGCGCTGGGTCTGCCGCGCTGGGGCAGCTACGCACTGCAGGCGGCGATCGCCGCCGTGCATGCCGAAAGCCCGAGCGCGGAGGCGACCGACTGGCCGCAGATCGTTGGTCTCTACGATCTGCTGCTGCAGCTCGAACCCTCGCCCGTCGTCGAGCTGAACCGCGCGGTCGCGCTCGCGATGCGCGACGGCCCGCTCGCGGGCCTCGCGCTGATCGACGCGCTGCTCGAAGCCGGCGAGCTGCAGCATTACCACCTCGCCCATGCCGCCCGTGCGGATCTCTGCCGGCGCGCGGGCCGGCACGAGGACGCAGCCCGCGCGTATCGCACGGCGCTCGCGCTGACGAGCCAGAGCGCCGAACGGCGCTTCCTCGCCCGTCGCCTGCGCGAGGTCGAGCGCCGATGACTGCCTGAAAGAATTTCCCAGCCCTGTCGATCCGGACCGGTGCCGTTCGATTACGGATAACTTCTCCTGCGAGGTAGACGCAATGTCGAATCCCATCCCCTATCTGTTCTTCGACGGCAACTGCGCCGAGGCGATGCAGTTCCATGCCGATGCGCTGGGCGGCAAGCTCGAAAGCCTCGTGCGCGGCCGCGACTCGCCGCTCGCCGAGCAACTCGAGGGCAGATTGGATCTGGTGCTCCACGCCCACGTGTCTCTGCCGGGCGGCGGTGCGTTCTTCGGCGGCGACGCCGGTTGCGGCGCGGCGCCCTACGAGGGTATCAAGGGCGTCACGCTGACGCTGAACTACGCGACCGTCGCTGAAGCCGAACGCGCGTTCGCGACGCTGTCCGTCGGCGGCAAAGTGACGATGCCGTTGCAGCCGACTTTCTGGGCGAAGATCTGGGCCATGTTCGTCGACCGCTACGGCACGCCGTGGATGATCAACGGCGAGCTGCTATCCGCTTGAACCCGCCGGAGTGCCGCCATGAAGTATCTATGTCTGATCTACTTGTCGCAGGAGCACTGGCATGCCTGTGAGGATCGCGTGTGCGCGAACTATGCGGAAGAAGTCGCGCGCAGCGGCCGCCTGCTCGCCGCCGAACCGCTGCACGGCGCCGACACCGCGACGACCGTGCGCGTGCGCAACGGCGAGACTCTCGTCACCGACGGCCCGTTCGCCGAGACCAAGGAACTGCTGGCCGGCTTCTACCTCGTCGAAGCGCGCGATCTGAACGAGGCGCTGCTGATCGCGGCGAAGATTCCGCCGGCACGCTACGGCAGCGTCGAGGTGCGGCCGGTGCGCGAGCTCGACGTGTCGTAGCTCGGGCAGCGCGCCGATGCTGGCTGAAATGCACTGAATCCAGCCACGGAGGACACGGAGGAAGAAAGGGATCGATGGGCGCCTCCGCGACGCCGGTGCTCACTGTCGCAAAAGAGTCGCGGTGGCGCAGATCCAATCAATCTCTTTCTCCGTGGCTGAATTGCCTTCGTAGCTTTCGTAGCCCGGGTGCAGCGTAGCGGAACCCGGGATCTTCATTCAGCCGAAATGCCCGATCCCGGGTTGCGCGCTGCGCGCTCCACCCGGGCTACGAAGATCCGGGGCCCTGTGCTGCCGAACAGCGCCCGTTGGGCTTCCTGCGCCAGCCCAACGGTCATGACGCCCGCGTCACCCGCAATCATGAAAAGAGACGTGACGAGCTGCTCCCGGAAGGAGCGTAGCGGAATCCGGGATCGGCGCCGACACCTGCCGCGGCATCTCTCAGCTGGCGCAGGCGCAAGGTCGGCGGGCTCACCCCAGCGCCCGATGCCGGCGTGCCAGCCACGCGCCCGTCGCGGCCCAGGCGGTCGCGAGGGCGGCGCCGGCGAGCATTGCGAGCGCGGTGTGCTGGCCCAGCGCGTCGAGGCCGGATTTCAGCCAGCCGCTGAGCGCGTCGGCGCCGCGATATACCGCGGTATCGTTGAAGTTCTTCGCGCGATACTTCGCATCGTCCGAGACCGCCCCGTAGAGCATCTCGCGGCCCGGCCGGATCAGGCCGTATTCGCCGGCGCGGCGCGCGACCATCACGACCGCGAGCGCCGCGAAGCCCGGCGCCAGCGCCAGCCACAGAAAGCCGAGCACCATCAGCATGGGCACGAGGACGAGCAGCACGACCAGGCCCAGCCGCTGCGCGACGCGGCCGGTGACGAAGACCTGCAGCAGCACCGACAGCCCCTGCACGACGGCATCGAGAACGCCGAACACGCGTGTCTGCGCCTCGCGCGTCGGAAAGCGCAGTTCGACGATGCGCGCCTGCTCGACGTAGAGGAAGGTGCTCACGCTCGCCAGCAGCACCATGAAGAGCGCGATGCCGCGCAGGTAAGGCGAGCGCAGCACGTCATGGACGCCGGCGAGCGGGTTGCCGCCCAGCGGCCGCGCCGCGCCGCCCTCGGCGCGCCGGCCGTGACGACGCACCTGCCCTGCCGCCGCGATCGCCGCAGCGAGCAGGAAGGCTGCGAGCGTCAGCAGGCCCGCGTGCCCGAACGGCCCGACCAGCGCGACCGCGATCAGCGGCCCGAGCAGGCCGCCGACGCTCGCCCCCGCCGC
>JBFWSI010000012.1:0-16637 GCA_050248455.1 Gammaproteobacteria bacterium
ACGACGGGCACGCGGCCGCGTGCGATGCGCGGCGTGTCGGGGAGGCCGAACATCTCCTGCAGTTTCACTGCGAGCACGGGCGGCGCGTCCGGCGCGTATTGCAATGATCGCGACATGCCGCTCGGCACGGTGAGCGCGGTCGGCGCGTGTTCATCGAGCGCGCGCTGCTGTACGTAATCCAGTCTGGCGCGCACGGCCTGCGCCAGCGCGCCGGCGTCGAGCTCCGCGACGCGCAGGCGGCCCGCGAGCAGCGGCGCGAGCCAGTCGTCGGCCTGCGAGAGCAGCGCTTCATCGCCGACGTCGGGCAGGCCGAGCTCGGGACACCAGGCGCGCAGGCAGCCGATGCGCGTCTGCCATTCGCGCAGGGGCTCGCTCCACGGCAGGCACGCGAGCCCGAGCTCGCGGATGCCTTGCATCAACAGCGCGGTCGTTGCCTCGTTGCGCTCGGTCGTGACGGCGCGGCGCTCCAGCACGATGCCGTCGTAGCGACGTTCGAGCGTGGTTTCGACCGCGCGCGTCTCGGGATTGAAGCGCAGCTCGCGCGATATGACGAAGCGCTCGGGATAGAGGGTCTCGAGCACGCGCGGGTCCAGCGGCGCCGCGCGCCGGATCATGCTGTCGCGTTCGTCGTAGCGCAGCTCGGCGATCGCGAGCCAGGGTTCGCCGATCAGCGTCGAGTCCGGTGCGAGCATCGCGCCGCGGCCGTTGGCGAGCTGGTAGCGCCGCGGGTTGTTGGCGTCGCGCAGCGCAATTCGATCGGGATAGGCCAACGCGAGCACGTCGCCGAGATCGTGCGAGCCCGGTGCGCTCGTATCGCGTCCGGCGCCGACGCGCCGCCGCCACTGCGCAGCCGCCTGCTCGATCGCGGCGAGGGCCCCTCGATCGGTGCCCTCGCGGGCGATGCGATCGCGGCGCCATGCGGCGAGTGCGGCGAGGCGCGGCCGCAGATCGTCATTGCGTGCCTGCTCGCCGCGCAGCGGGTCGCGCGCATCGAGGAGCGCGGCGAGATCGCAGGCGAGGCCCTGCAGCGCAGGCGGCGCGCGCAGCATCGCGTTCGCGAGGCGCGGATGCACACCCAGCGCGAGCAGCGCCTTGCCGTGCGTGGTGACGCGCGTTCGCGCATCGAGCGCACCCAGCGCCGTCAACAGCGCTTCTGCCTGCGCAAGAGCGCCGGGCGGCGGCGCATCGAGCAGCCGCAGGGTGTCGCTGCCCCAGGTCTTCAGCTCGAGCACGAAGGCGGCGAGATCGACGCGCTGGAGCTCGGGGCGCGTCGCCGCGTCCAGCCGCTGGCTCTCGGGCCACAGCCTGTAGCACCTGCCGGGCGCGACGCGTCCGGCGCGACCCGTGCGCTGCGTCGCCGAGGACTGCGCGATGAAAGTGGTCTCGAGCCGCGTCATGCCGGACGCGGCATCGAAGCGCGGCTCGCGTGCGAGTCCGCTGTCGATCACCGCGCGCACGTTCGGCAAGGTCACGCTCGATTCGGCGACGTTGGTCGCGAGCACGATCTGCCGGCCGTCGTGGGGCGCGAGGATACGCGCCTGCTCGGCGACGGCGAGCTCGCCGTGCAGGGTTTCGAGACGCACGTTGCCGGCCTCGAGGTCACCGAGCAGCCGGCGTGCGCGTTCGATCTCGCGCTTGCCGGGCAGGAAGCACAGCAGATCGCCGTCGGTGTCGGCGAGTGCGCGCTGCACGGCGCGGCGGAACTGCTGATCGGGCGTCTCGCGGGGTTTCAACGCGAGGTGTTCGACGACGACGGGGTGGCTGCGTCCGGGTGAGCTCAGGCGCGGCGCGTCGAGGAAGCGCGCGAGCCGCTCGCCGTCCAATGTCGCCGACATCACGACGAGGCGCAGATCGGGCCGCAGGCTCGCCTGCACGTCGAGGCACAGCGCGAGGCCCAGATCGCTCGCGAGATGCCGCTCGTGGAACTCGTCGAACAGCACGGCGCCGATCCCGTCCAGCGTCGGATCGTCCTGCACCAGGCGCGTGAGGATGCCTTCGGTGACGATCTCCACGCGCGTGCGCGCCGACACCTTCGCTTCGAAGCGGATGCGGTAGCCGACGGTGTCGCCGACGGCTTCGTTGAGCTGTGCGGCCATGAAGCCCGCCGCCGCGCGCGCCGCGATGCGCCGCGGTTCGAGCATCAGCACGCGGCCGCTGCACCACGGCGCGCGCAGCAGCGCGAGCGGCACCTGTGTCGTCTTGCCGGCGCCGGGCGGCGCCTCGAGCACGAGGCGCGGATGCGCGGCGAGGCTCGCGAGCAATTCGGGCAGGATCTCGTCGATCGGGAAGCGCGGGGCGGACATGCGGCTAAACAGCTGAGCGCCGATACGCTTCCCTGCGAGTCCGTTTACCGCCACGTCCGCGCAAGCGCGCATCCATGCTTGACGACGAGATTTCCGTCGGGCGATTCGCTTCCTGCGTTCGACGCCGGGGCATGGCGTGGATGCCCGCCTGCGCGGGCATGACGAAGAAGGTTGCTACGTGGGCATGCGCTATCGAACAGCCAGTAGAGTGCATTTACGCTCGGCTATTTAGACCGCCAGGGAGCCCGCATTCTGCGAGCGCTCTACCCGCTTGCCAAGGGCAGGCGCCGCGCGGCGCCCACCCTTGGCGGTGCGTGAAGCCTAGGCCGCGATCCCCGGTGCGACGCTCGCCTGCTGGTTCACCGCCGAGAGGATCGCGCGCAGCGAGGCCTCGACGATGTCGCTGCTGCGGCCGACGCCGCAGTAGCGCGTGCCGTCGACGTTGATCTGCACGTAGGTCACGGCATCCGCGCCGGCGCCCGCGCTGGAGCTCATCGTGTGCTCGCTGTACTCGACGAGCACGAGGCGCTTGCCCGTGTGCTGTTCGAGCGCGGCGACGAAGGCACCGACGACGCCGGAGGCCTTGCCGTGCAGGCTCACGGTCGCGCCCGCCTCGCGCAGATTGGCCTTGAGGCGATCCTCGTCGTGCTCGCGCGTGAGCTGGTAGCCCGCGAGCTCGAACGGCGAGCGCTGGCCGAGATAGTGCTCGTCGAAGAGCGCGACGATGCGCTCGGCCTCGACCTCGGCCTCGATCGCCTCGGCGTATTTCTGCACCACGCCGCTGAAGTCGATCTGCAGCCAGCGCGGAAGCTGGTAGCCGGCCTGCTGTTCGAGCACATAGGCGACGCCGCCCTTGCCGGACTGGCTGTTGATGCGAATGACCTCCTGGTAGCTGCGGCCGAGATCGGTGGGATCGATCGGCAGATAGGCGACTTCCCACGGCTGTTCTTCGCCGCGCTTCGCGAGGCACTTCTTGATCGCGTCCTGGTGGCTGCCGGAGAACGCGGTGAACACGAGCTCGCCCGCATAGGGGTGGCGCGGGTGCACGGGCATCTGCGTGCATGCGGTGACGCAACGGATGATCTCGTCCATGCGCGAGAAGTCGAGCCCGGGATCGATGCCCTGGCTGTAGAGGTTCATGCCCATGGTCACGATGTCCATGTTGCCCGTGCGCTCGCCGTTGCCGAGCAGGGTGCCCTCGACGCGATCGGCGCCCGCCATCACCGCGAGCTCGGCGGCGGCGACGGCGCAGCCGCGGTCGTTGTGCGTGTGCAGGCTGATGAGGATCGCATCGCGGCGCGCGACGTGCCGGCAGAACCATTCGATCTGATCGGCGTAGATGTTCGGCGTCGCCATCTCGACCGTCGACGGGAGATTGACGATGCACTTGCGCGCCGGCGTCGGCTGCCACACGTCGATCACCGCGTTGCAGATCTCCACCGCATAGTCGAGCTCGGTGCCGGTGAAGCTCTCGGGCGAGTATTCGAAGATCCACTCGGTGCCGGGATGACGTGCGGCGGTCTCCTTCACGAGCTTCGCGCCGTCGGTCGCGATCTTCGTGATCCCGGCGCGATCGAGCCCGAACACCTGCTCGCGCTGCACCGTCGAAGTCGAGTTGTAGAGATGCACGATCGCGCGCTTGACGCCCTGGAGCGCCTCGAAGGTACGCGCGATGAGCTCGGGGCGCGACTGCGTCAGGACCTGTACCGTGACGTCGTCCGGGATGTGGCCGCCGTCGATGAGCCGGCGCACGAAATCGAAATCCGGCTGCGACGCCGCCGGGAAGCCGACTTCGATCTGCTTGAAGCCCACCTTCACGAGCAGATCGAACATCTGCATCTTCTGCGCGACGTTCATCGGCTCGATCAGCGCCTGGTTGCCGTCGCGCAGATCGACGCTGCACCACTGCGGCGCGCGCTCGATCACGCGGTCGGGCCAGGTGCGGTCCTTGAGGCCGATGGGGCGGAAGGGGAGGTACTTGCGATGGTCGAAGGCGGCCATGGGACGACTCTCTTTACTTAAGCTGGGGACGTTGCCGGTCGGGGGTTTTTGCCGGGGTCGGCAAGAGCCGACCGATGGTAGGCAGTATAGGGAAGAGTGCGTGGCGAAAGTCGCCAAATTCACCAGATCTTAAAATCTAAATTTACTCGACTCACCAAAATAGGATTAAATATTGGTGAATTTCGCCATTTATGCGCAATCCCGAGGTTGCGCCTCAGGGCCACCGATGAAGCTCGACCGCACCGACAAGCGCATTCTCGCCGCGCTGCAGGCGAACGCCCGGATCACGAACCTCGAGCTCGCCGAACAGGTCGGGCTGTCGCCGACGCCCTGCGCCCGGCGCGTCAAGCAGCTCGAGGACGCCGGCGTCATCGAGCGTCACGTGACCCTGCTGAACCAGCAGAAGCTCGGCCTCAACATCACCGCGATGATCGGGATCAGCATGGACCGGCACACCCCGGAGCGCTTCGAGAACTTCGAGCGCCAGGTGCGCCAGTTTCCCGAGGTGATCGAATGCAGCATCGTCACGGGCCAGGCGGCCGACTACCTGCTGAAAGCCGTGCTGCCGGACATGACCTATTACGAGGAATTCCTGCTCGGCCGCCTCACGCGCATCGAAGGCGTGACGGGCGTGCATTCGAGCTTCGTCCTGCGCAAGGTGATCGCGAAGACGGAGCTGCCCTTGGAGCACATCAAGTGAGCGGCGAGACTTCGTGGCCCGGGCGCAGCGTAGCGGAACCCTGGGGCCTTCCCGCGCGGACATGTCGGAGAATCTAGCCACGGAGGGCACGGAGAGCACGGAGGAAGAAAAAGGATGGACGGGAGCCTCCGTGATGCCGGCGTCGATAGTCGCGGTCGAGTCACGGGGGCATAAGCCCAGTCCATCTCTTTCTCCGTGTCCTCCGTGGCTATATAGCTGAGCGTAAACCCACTCCACTGGCGGTTCGATAGCGTATGTCCGTGTAGAAACCTCCGACGTCATGCCCGCGCCAGCGGGCATCCACGCACTCCCCCGGCGTCCAGCGCGGAAAAAGAGGAATCGCTCGACGGAGGCCTCCTCGTCCGGCGTGGATTCCCGCTGGCGCGGGGATGACGGTACACAACACGCACTGGAGCGTATTTGCGCTCAACTATATAGATTAAACAGCACATCAAAGCCCGATGCCCCGTCCGGGCTTACAAGAGCGGCGCAGGCACACCAACCCGTCCGACGCCGGGCAGCTTCAAGGCGGGATGGCGCAGATCGACGCCGAGCACGGCGCCGCCGAGATTGAGCTCGAGGCCTTCGTGCCAGGCGGCGAGGACGCCGAGGTAGCCGCCGAGCGAGAGCTGCCAGCCCGTGCCGCTCGGCGCTTTCGCGAGCAGGCGGTCGTCGCCGAGCCAGTCCTTGCCGATCGCGGTGACGGGCAAGGACAGGCGCAGCGCCGGCACCTCGCGCGCGATCCAGGCGACGAAGCTGTTGCTGTTCGGGCCCGGCCACAGCACGTAGCGATCGCCGTAGGGATAGCGCGCGACGGCGGCTTCGAGCGCGGGGATCAGCGCCGCCGCGGCCGGCCCGCGCAGATCCTTCAGCAGCCACGGCGACGCGTCGTACCAGCGGCGGTCCGGCAGATCGCGACGGCTGTCGAGGGCCGTGCCCGCGCTGGGCAGCTGCCAGCCGATCACCTGATGCACGCTGTAGGACGAGGCGCCGGCCGGCTTGGTCGCGATCCAGGTGTGGATGCCGAAGAGGCCGCGCCAGTTGAAGGCGCGCGCGGCGTAGACCTGCACGACGGCTTCCGGCGTGTGCTCCGCCGCCGGTGCAATGCCCGTGCTTCCGCGGTCGGCCGTGCGCCAGTCGGCGTCGAAGCGCACGTCGCCGCGCGCCCACACGATGAGCGGGCCCAGCGCGATCGCGACGACGATGACGATCGGCGCGAGCAGGAGATATTTCTTCATGGCTGCACCTGCTCTATTTCGATCTGCAGTACGTCGGCGAGCGAACGCGCGAAACCGAGGGCGCTGGCGGCCGTCGCGCAGCGCACGAGGTGGCGGCACTCGTCGACGGTCGCGTAATCGACGTCATGCGGCGCGGCGGATGCGTGCGAGGTGACGCGCAGTCGTGCGCCCGCGCCCAGCGGCAGCGTGCGCACCGTGCCCGGCAGCCGCAGGCCGAAGGCCGCGAGGCCGACGAGGAGCTGCCGCCGCGCGCGATCCGCTTCGAGGTAGCGCGTGCCGCCGAGGAGCACGGGTCCCAGCAGCAGATCGAGGATCCCGGCCGCCGCAGCCACCAGCGCAGACGTGCCGCGCAGGCCGGCGGACGCCGCGGTGAGCAGCATCAGCGGCGCGCTCGTCAGCAGGCAGGCGCCGAGCACGCGGGCGGGGCGCGGAAACGGCAGCACGTAGCGCGTGTGCCCAGGCGCGAGCGTCAGCACTCTCATCGTCGATTTCCGCATGCGCCGCGACCGAGCGCTTCCCCGTCGCCGGCGTCCCGCGAGCTCACTGTCGCGTACGCGTCGTCGGCGGCAGATCGCGTGCCGGCGTGAACAGGCGGCCGATGTCGACGGCATCGAAGCGGAACTGCTGGCCGCAGAAATCGCAGCCGACCTCGACGAGCTCGCGTTCGGCGATGAGGCTGTCCATCTCCGCGCGGCCGAGGCCGACCAGCATCGCGTGCACGCGCTCGCCGGAGCACGAGCAGCTGAAGCGCGTGCGCTGCGGCTCGAAGCGTCGCACGCGCTCTTCCCAGAACAGGCGGCGCAGGATCGTGTCCTCGTCCAGCGTCAGCAGCTCCTCGCGCGTGAGCGTCGCGCCGAGCAGCGCGATGCGATTGAAGTCCTCGTCGCGCCCGATTCGATCCTCGTTCGAGGGTCCGTCGAGATTGCCGCTGCCCGTCGCGGGCATCCGCTGCAGCAGCAGCCCCGCCGCGATCTCGTCGTTCGCGGCGAGCACCAGCCGCGTGTCGAGCTGCTCGGATTGCAGCATGTAGTGCTCGAGGACTTCGGACAGGCGCGACAGCGGGCGGCGAAAATCGTCGTACAGCGGCACCACGCCCTGGTAGGCCTGCACGCCGGGGGCGCGATCGCGCGGATCGAGCGTGATGGCGCAGCGCGCGCCGCCGCCCGGATTGACGAGCGCGACGAGGTCGGCGTCGTCATCGACGTCGGCGACGATCTTGGCCGTCGTGCGAAATCCGAGATCGGCGCGCACCTCGGCGACCGCGAGCTTCACCGGCCCGTCGCCGTGGACCTGGAGCACGAGCGCGCCGTCGAACTTGATGCTCGACTGCATCAGCGCGCCGGCCGCGGCCATCTCGCCGAGCAACGCCCGCACGGGGGCGGGAAAGGCGCCGACGCTCGCACGCCGCGCCAGCGCCTCGCGCGCCAGTCGGCCTCCAACCGGACCAGCGCACCGCGCACGGGCAGACCGTCGAAAAGGAATTTGTGCAGACGACCGTGGTTCACGCGCGACTCCGGGACGGGACCGGCGTGCATTATCGCCGCTTGCGCGGCGCCACGGGATCAGCGGCGGCTTGCGGCGACGCGCCGCGCCTTGCGCACGGTCCCCCATTGGTACATCGCCCAGCCGATCAGCGAACCGGCGACGATTACGGTCCATTTCGCGGCGCTGCCCAACGGCGGTCGCGGAATCGCGTCGAGCACGGCGTCCGGCAACCAGTTCGGGTAGTCGAGCGCCACCCAGTACACGGAGGCGAGCGTCATGACGATCGCGCCGATGACCTGCGCCAGCGTGAAGGCCAGCGTGGAGGAGCTTTCATTCGACATGCGGCATCCTTGCTGTCGTGTCGGAAGCGAAGAGGTTCGGCGGCCGCATGCTTGCCTCGCTCGGGCCGCCGCAGTAGTGGAGCCCATGTCCGGACTCTTGTACCCCACTTCGATGAAGTAACGCAGATGGAGCGGCGCAAAGCATTGTGTCCTGCCCGGCGCCGGTGACCGGTTCCGCATTCGGAACGAGCGCCGCGCCCCGCTGTACCGTCCGGAAAATCGCTCGAAGCAATTCGAGCCGTCGCGCCGCGGCGTGGGTCCATCGTCGACGAGCCTCGGTGCTCCTCGATGT
This sequence comes from Gammaproteobacteria bacterium, assembly GCA_050248455.1. GTDB lineage: Bacteria > Pseudomonadota > Gammaproteobacteria. The sequence continues at coordinate 8,361 of JBFWSI010000012.1, forward strand.
GGGCCGGAGACCCGTCTGCGTGAGCGGTTTTCACCCCGCTTTCGCAACTTCGACGAGGTTGTCCGAGAAGCTCGGCGCGTGGCCCATCTCGACGAATTCGGCCGAGCTCACCACGTTCACCGTGCCGCGATTGCGCTGCCGCCAGTAACCGAGTGTCGCGACGACGACGCCGGGATTGACGTCGTCGGTGATTTGCGCGACGCCCTCGAAGCCGCCGCGATCGTTGAAGACGCGCACCGTGTCGCCGCCGGCTATGCGGCGCGGAACGGCGTCGGCGGCGTTGATCAGCACGAACTGCTCGCCCTGGCCGCGTATCTTCGCTTCGATGTTCGCGTAGCAGGAATTGAGGAAGCCGTGACTCTTCGGCGAGACGATGTTCAGCGGGTAGCGCGCGGCGAGGGCAGGGTTGCTCGCCGGCGTCTCGCGCGAGGGCACGTAGTCGGGCAATTCGTCGAGGGGCTCGCCCCCCTGGCGGTCGGCGTACATCTGCCGGAACGGTCCCGCGACGAAATTGCCGCCGGCCGCGAGGCTGGACTTGAACTCGCAGCGCCCGGACGGCGTCGGGAATCGGCCTTCGCGATGCGGGGCGCGATCGTCGGCGCCGCCGAGCGCGAGATGTGCGAAGCCGTCCCGGCGCAGGGTCTCGAGCGTGATGCCGGCGCAGGCCGGCGCGGACCAGTCGACATAATGCTCGAGGCATTCGGCGTCCGACCAGCGGAACTGAGGGTCGTCGAAGCCCATGTGCGCGGCGAGCCGCCTGAAGATCTCCTGGTTCGACAGCGTCTCGCCCGGCGGCTCGACGCACTTCGCGTTGTACGTGAGGTAGTTGTGGCCCCAGGACAGGATGATGTCTTCCATTTCCGCGCCCATCGCCGCGGGCAGCACGATGTCGGCGTACTGCGCGGTGTCGGACAGGAAGTGATCGGCGACGACCAGGAACAGATCCTCGCGCAGCAGCCCCTGCACGATCTTGTCGCACTCCGGTGCCTGCGTGACTGGATTCGAGTTCCAGCACATCAGCGACAGCAGCGGCGGGTCCATCGCGATCTCGCCGGTGAGGTGACGGCCGATCTGCAGGTTGTTGATGACGCGCGTGCCGGGCGGGATCCAGTCCGGGCGGCAGATCACGTCGAAGCGATAGGGATGCTCCCACACCGGCATCGCGAGGATGCCGCCGCCGACTTCGCGCCACGCGCCCGTCAATGCCGGCAGGCAGCACACGGCGCGGATGGTCTGGCCGCCGCCGCGATGGCGTTCGAGCGCCACGCCGATGCGGATCGCGGCCCGTTTCGTCGCCGCATACTCGCGCGCGAGCCGGCGGATGTCGGCCGCCGGGATACCGGTGATGGCCGCGGCCCATTCCGGGGTGCGCGACTTCGCGCGCGCCGCGAGCTCCTCGTAGCCGAGCGTGTAGCGCTCGACGTAGTCGCGGTCGACGAGGTTCTCCTCGATCAGGACGTGGATCAGCGCCATCGCGAGCGCGCCGTCGCTGCCGGGCCTCGGCGCGAGGTGCCAGTCGGCTTCCTTCGCGGTGCGCGAGCGGTAGGCGTCGATCACGACGACTTTCGCACCCGCTTTCTGCGCGTCCTTGACGATGTGCCAGTGATGCAGATTGGTGCTGACGCTGTTGCAGGCCCAGATCACGATGTACTGCGAGTGCTTGAAGCTCTCGGGATCCATGCCGCCGCTGGGCCCGTAGGTCATCAGCCAGGCCGTCGCCGAGCCTTCGCCGCAGAAGGTGCGCTCGGTGACGGTCGCGCCGAGCCGGTTGAAGAAGGCATCGCCGCCGTTGAGGCCGTGCACGAGGCCCTGGTGGCCGAGATAGCTGTAGGGCGCGATCGCCTGCGGTCCGTGCGCGGCGATGATCGCCTTCCAGCGCGAGGCGATTTCTGCCAGCGCCTCGTCCCAGCCGATCGGGGTGAACTGGCCGCTGCCCTTCGGTCCGTTCCGGCGCAGCGGATGCAGCAGGCGATCGGGATGGTGATGCCGCTTCTCGTAGTCCTTGAGCTTCACGCACAGGCCGCCGCGCGTCAGCGGGTGCTCGGGGTTGCCGCGCACGCCGACGAGGCGACCGTTCTCCACTTCGAACACCATCGAGCAGGTGTCCGGGCAGTCGTGGGGACAGCCGCCGTGATGAGTGCTACGCATGATCGTCGCCATCGCAGTCTCCTCGGGGCCGCAGGGAGGTGGCGGGATGCTGGCAGAGAGCGCAGCGCGTAAAAAAGCGGTGTTTCGCCCGGAAATTCCGTCTCGCTTGTGGCGCGGCGAACGGCCTTGCTAGTGTCGTGTCCCGCCTGCGGATCCATGGTGCAAGCAAAGGAACTCGCGCATGCCGAAGAACGCCGTGCTGGCGCTGCTGGTCGTCCTCGTGATCGCGTTTGCCTACTGGCTCGGACGCCACGCCGCCGAGCGCGCGACGACGACGGTCGAAGTGGCCCCGGCGCCGCCCGTCGCGGCCCCGGCGCCCGCGCCGAAGCCTCCGCCGCCGCCCGCGCGCAAGGGCATGAGCTGGGGCGTCGCCGCGGACGTCGAGACGCCGGAAGGCATCGTGCTCGTCAGCTGTCACGGCGAACCGACGACCGATACCGGCAGCTGCGACGCCCACCAAGGCGACACCGTGTGCACGAAGGCGCTGCCGCTGCTGTGCCTGAAAACCGACGACACGCCGGCGCCGGCGGGATTGCGCGCGTCCGGCGTCGACGGTGCGCTGCCGGATGATCTCCGCGCAGGCTGGGCCGGCGGCACGGTGGCGACGACCGCGCCGATGCCGGGGACGGCGCTGAAGACGCGCGACATCGCCGATCGCGCCTGCGCCGCGGCCTTCGGCGATACCTGGCGGCTCGCCGAGTTCCACGCCGGTGGCCGCGACGGGCGGCCGCTCGACGGCGCCGTCACCGCTCCCGGCAGCGCGCAGTCGCGCCCCGTCCACGCGACGGGGGGCGGTGCGTTCTACGCGGCCGGCGATCCGATCCGGACCTCGCGCTTTTGGGTCGCGATCGACGATCGGCCGGCGAACTGCTGGGATTGAGTCGTGACGCGCTTCGCTCTCACGCTTCGTCGCGCCGGCCGCGCGACGCCCGCCTGGAGACGACGATGCTCGCCGTGCTCGTCCGCGGATCGAACATCACTTCCGCCTCGCCGCGTTCGAGCTGACGCATCACCTGCGCGACCTTCTCGTCCAGCGAGTATTCGTGCTCGCCGTAATCCGTGCCTTCGCGCAGCACGAAGGCTTCGACGAGACCGCGCAGCGCAGGCGCCGAAATCTGCCCGAACGGCACCGGCACCGGCAGTTCGTCGGCGTCTTCGTCGCGGTCGCGCGAGGCGGGAGTCATGGGCGCATTATGCCGTCGCGCAGGACGCGCGCGGGTGCCGGGCTGATACGATGGGGACACGCGATCCCGGCCGACGTCGATGAATCCTCCACGCCGCCTCACCGCCGCCGATCTGGGCATTGCCCTGCCGCCTCTGCCCGTCGATCGCCGCTATGACCCGCGCTACGGCGAATGCGTGGAGGTGACTCCGCTGATCCGCCGCGTACTGGCGCCGAATCCCAGTCCCTTCACTTTCCATGGCACCGGCACCTACCTCGTCGGGCGCGGGCGCGTCGCCGTGATCGATCCCGGTCCCGCGCTGCCGGCGCACGTCGCCGCGCTCGAACGGGCGCTCGCCGGCGAAACCGTCACGCATCTCGTGATCACGCATACGCACGGCGATCACTCGCCGGCCGCCGCGTTGCTGCAGGCGAGTTGCGGTGCCCCGACCTACGGCTATGGCCCGCACGGCGCGGGCAAGCGCGAGGAAGGGATCGCGGTCGAGGAGGGTGGCGACATGGATTTCGTGCCGGACCTGCCGCTGCGCGACGGCGAAGTGCTCCACGGTGACGGCTGGACGCTCGAAGCCGTGTACACACCCGGCCATACCTCGAATCACCTGTGCTTCGCGTTGCGCGAGGAACAGGCGCTGTTCAGCGGCGATCACGTGATGGGCTGGTCGACGACCGTGATCGTGCCGCCGGACGGTGACATGGCGCAGTATCTCGCGAGCCTCGAGAAGCTCCGCGCGCGCGCCGAGCGCCGCTATTACCCGACGCACGGCGCGCCGATCGAAGATCCGAAGGGCTTCGTGTCCGCGCTGCTTGCGCATCGTCACGCGCGCGAGCGTCAATTGCTCGCCTGCCTCGAGCGCGGGCTCGTGCGCATCGCGGCGATGGTGCCCGTGGTCTATTCGGAGGTCGATCCGCGCCTGCACCCTGCGGCCGCGATGTCGGTGCTCGCGCACCTCGTGCACATGATCGACACGGGGCGCGCCGTCTGCGACGGCGTGCCCGGCCTCGGCGCGGAGTATTCGCTGCCCTGATCCCGATTGCGCAATCGCCTCGTAGCCCGGGTGGAGCGCGCAGCGCGTAACCCGGGATCGATGGCGCGTGAGGCTCGGAAGATCCCGGGTTCCGCTACGCTTCACCCGGGCTACGGGAGGCGGCCTCGGGCACGACGATCCAACCGTCCTCGCGATTGCCGTAGCCGTGCCAGCGGCCGCGGGCATAAGCGTCGGCGGCGAGGGCGCACAGCGCGGCGTCGACGTGATCGATCGCGCGGAGCGTCGTCGTATCGATGCCTGCCGCGGCGAGCAGATCGCGACGCACGCGGCGCTTGTCCTTCGCCGACACGATCCGGCCGGCGAGTGCGCAGGCGACCGCCTGCGGAAAGGTCTCGAGACAACAACGCGCCATGACGGCGTCGTCGCGTGCACCGTGCAGCAGCGGGAGCTCGCGTCTCAGCGCCGCGTAGATCCGTTCTCCTTCGAACATCCAGCCGTACCAGCCTGCCTTGCCGGCGTGCGCGGCGGCCGCTTCGTGGGCGAGCGCGGCAGCGCGCGTCGGGCTCGCGAAGCAGGAGATGCCCGCCGCGGCCAGGGCGCGTTCGCTCGCGCGCCGCCGACCGTCGGCGCTCCAGCGGCTGGGCGCGTCGACGCCGACGTGGCGCACGCCGAGCTCGACGCACCAGCGCGCGAGCGCCTCTGCGTCGAGCATTGCGCAGGACGCGAGCAGCGCACCGTCGCGCAGCGCGACGGCGTTATAGCCATTGCGCGCAGCGCCGACGTCGATGCCGGCGACGAGGCGTATGCGGGGTTCAGTGATGCGTCGCGTCATTTTATTGCAGTGCGATTCAAGGAATGCGGCAGTGCGTTAGCACATCGGCTCGCAAGAATGCTTGAGATGGATCAGGAAAAGCTTGGCCTCTGCTGTGGTTTTCGCTTAGAAAGACAGCAAAGAAGTCCGGCCGGCGGCGGCGGACAGCAAGCAGGGGAGCGTGTCGATGGAGCAGCATTCTCAGGGCCCGGTGGTGACGCCCAATTCGGGCATCGTGCGTGAACCGGCCATTTCGGTCGTGCCACCGGTGCGGGTGGTCGGCCTCGATGCCCCGTGGCGCTGGCTGAAACTGGGACTCGAGGATTTCCGGGCCGCCGGTTTCGCGAGCGTCTTCTACGGCATCGTGTTCGCATGCATGGGGCGCATCCTGAGTTGGGTCTTCAGTCATGCCTATGAATACGTGTGGGCGCTGACGAGCGGCTTCATGCTCGTCGGTCCCTTCCTCGCCCTCGGTCTCTACGATCTGTCGCGTCGTCGCGCGCGCGGCGACGCGCTGAGCCTGACGCCGACGCTCTTCGCCTGGCGCGAGAACCTCGCCTCGCTCGGTCTCTTCGGCCTCGTGCTCGGCGTCCTGCTGCTGCTGTGGTCGCGGGCTTCCTTGGTCGTCATCGCGGTGTCCTTCCCGGATCAGATGCCGACCTTCGAGAACTTCACGCGCAATCTCTTTGCACCCGAGCACCTGCAGTTCCTGCTCGTCTACTGCACCGTCGGCGCGGTGTTCGCGAGCCTCGTGTTCGCCACCGCCGTCGTCTCGGTGCCGATGATGCTCGATCGCGACACCGACGGCATCGTCGCGGCCCTGACCAGCCTGCGCAACTGTGCGGAGAACGCGGCGACGATGCTGCTGTGGGCAGGCATCATCACCGCGCTCACCGCGATCGGCTTCGCGACCTGGCATCTCGGCCTCGTCGTCATCGTGCCCGTGATCGGCCACGCGACCTGGCACGCGTACAAGGAGATCGTCGGCGAAGCGTGAGGGCGAGCCTGCCCCGCGCGCGGCGGGGAGCGGGCGACGGGCGTCATCGGCGCGACGGCGCGCCTGAATATAGCTGAGCGCAAATCCACTCCACTGTGCGTTCATTCACCGTCATTCCCGCGCAAGCGGGAATCCACGCCTGACGAGGAGGTTTCCGTCGGGCGATCCTTTATTTCGCGCTGGACGCCGGGGTACTGCGTGGATGCCCGCTTGCGCGGGCATGACGAAGGAGACTCCTGCATGGGCATGCGCGATCGAACAGCCCGTGGAGCGCATTTGCGCTCAGCTCTTTACAGCAAGGTGTCTTCGACCGGGAGGTCGAGCAGCAGGCGACCGTAGGTCGCGGCAGCGGTATCGATGTCGAGGAAGGCGTGCACCGCCAGCATGTTCACGTCGCGAAAATAGCGCTGCAGCGGTGATTCCTCGCGAAAGCCGTCGGCCCCGAAGCCGCGCGCCAGATCGTTCACGGCGTTGCGACAAAGATCCGTGAGGTACGAGGCCCTCATTTTCATGTCCGCGCGATCGAGCAGCTCATACTGCGTCGGCCGGCTGCGCATGTAGCGCTGCAAGTAGTCGTCGAGCAAGGTTTCCGCGGCGTCCGCCGCCGCGAGGCCCCTGGCCAGCCGCATCTGCGCCGCCTGCTGGCTCGATGCCTGCACGCCGCTGATCGTTCCCCGCCGCGTCTTCACCCGCTCGACGAAGGCCGCGGCGGCGCCGCGCAGCGCACCGACGAGTACGGGCACGACTTCGCACATCAAGAAGGGCAGGAATGGCTGGCGGTACATCCGATTCTCATGCGCGGCCTGGCCGGGCGTGCGGCCCTCCAGCGCGGCGACGAAGCTCGCCGCGCGACGATCGGGGACGAACACGCGTTCGCAGCGCACATCGTGGCTGCCCGTGCCGCGCATGCCCGCGACGTGCCAGGTGTCGACGAGCTCGGTCTGCGCGCGCGGCACGATGAACATCATCGGCTCGGGCGGCAAATCGCCGCCGGTCGCCACGCCCATGAAAGTGATCCACTCGGCGTGCACGACGCCCGAGCTCCAGGGCGTCTGTCCGGAGAGCAGGTAACCGCCGGCTACGCGCAGAGCCTCGCGCAGCGGAGCGGCCTGCCCCGCATTGAGCACGTAGGGCTTGTCGGCGAACAGCTCGCGCTGTGCGGCGACGGGAAAGCACAGCGCGCGCCAAGCCGCGCCCATGTAGAACGCGCTGATCCATCCCGTCGACGGACACGCGGCGCTCAGCACGGCGACGACGCGCGACATGGTGTCGATCGGCAGCTCCTCGCCGCCGTAGCAGCGCGGCGTCAGGATCGACAGGAAGCCGGCCTCGATCAGGTCCTGCACGCTTTCGTCCAGCGGCGCGCGTGCTCTCTCGGTGTCGCGGGCTCGCGCGGCGAATACCGGTGCCAGCGCGTGGGCACGTTCGATGAACGCCGCCGCGCGCGCCGTCGCGTTCATCGCGCGAGGACCGTCGCGACCACGCGCGCCATTTCCGCTCGCGGGTCCGCCGCTGCGCCGGCGTGTCGCCATGCGACGTGCTGATCCGGCCTGACCAGCACGGCGCCGGCGTCGCCGATGCCGCAGACTTCGCGCCAGCGGCCGTCGCGATCCAGGCAGTCGCTGCGATCGATGCAGGCTATCGCTAGCGCCACGCCGCAGCGCTCGAACTCCGCCCTCGCAGCGGCATGCCATGCGTGGCCGCCCGGGCCGGTGATCAGGACGAAGCGCTCGCCCTTGCCGCACAGATCGAGCGTCGACAGCGTTCGATCGCGCCGCACCAGCCAGGCATGCGGCAAGCGGTGCCCCGGTCGCGTCGTGGCCACGTAGTGGCTGCCGAGCGGATCGTGCGGCGCTGCCTTGCTGCCGTCGGGGAGCAGTGCGCCGGCCGCGTAGGAAAACCCGAGCTCCAGATCGTGAGCCTGGAATTCCGTTCGTTGCGTCGCGAAGACTTCCGCCGCACGCGCGCGCCGCGTCGCGCCCATCGGCGTGTCGGCGAAGAAAGCCTCGAAGTTGGCGCGTCGTTCGGCGAGGGTCTGGATGGGCGAGAAGCCCATGCCGGCGTCGAGCACGCCGTGATTCAAGGCCGTGAACATCGCCCAGTCGACGTTGCGCATGCCGACCGGGCGACGCTCGGTGTCATAGGTGTCGAG
>JBFWSI010000013.1:0-16483 GCA_050248455.1 Gammaproteobacteria bacterium
AGGCGCCGCGGCCTGGCGGGGTGCTGGAATTCGGCGAGGATCTGCGCTGCCGCGTGCTCGCCAGGCGCGGGGACGGGCTCTACGAAATCGAGAGCGTCGACGCGCTCACGCTGACCGAGCTGCTCGCGCGCGTCGGTCATCTGCCGCTGCCGCCGTACATCGCACGTGGCGACGAGGCGCTCGATGCCGAGCGCTACCAGACCGTCTACGCACGCACGCCGGGCGCCGTCGCGGCGCCCACGGCAGGCCTGCACTTCGATGCCGCGATGCTCGAAGCCCTGCGTGCGGCCGGCGTGCATTTCGGCTATCTGACGCTGCACGTCGGGGCCGGCACCTTTCAGTCCGTGCGCACCGACGATCTCGCCGCCCATCGCATGCACAGCGAGTTTCTCGACGTGCCGGCCTCGCTGTGCGCGCTGGTCGCGCGCGTAAAGGCCGCAGGCAAGCGCGTGATCGCGGTCGGCACGACCGCGGTGCGGGCGCTGGAGACGGCGGCGGCCTCCGGCACGCTCGCGCCCTGGCAGGGCGATACGCGGCTGTTCATCCTGCCGGGCTATCGGTTCGAGGTCGTCGATGCGCTGATCACGAATTTCCATCTGCCGCGCTCCACGCTGCTGATGCTGGTCGCAGCCTTCGCCGGTCATGCGCGCACGCTGGCGGCCTACCGGCACGCGGTGGCCGCAGGCTATCGTTTCTTCAGTTACGGGGACGCGATGTTCGTGACGCCCGATCCCGCGCGCCGCGACGCCGCCGCGGAGCACGCATGAAGTTCACGCTCGAAGCCAGCGACGGCGCGGCGCGCGCCGGACGCCTCACGCTGCTCCACGGCGAGGTCGAGACGCCCGTGTTCATGCCGGTCGGCACCTACGGCACGGTGAAGGCGATGACGCCGGAGGAGCTGGTCGAGCTCGGCGCGCAGATCATCCTCGGCAACACCTATCACCTGATGCTGCGACCGGGCGAGCGGCTCGTCGCCGAGCTCGGCGGCCTGCACCGCTTCATGCACTGGGAGCGGCCGATCCTCACCGACTCGGGCGGTTTTCAGGTGTTCAGCCTCGGCGACCTGCGCCGCATCGACGAGGCCGGCGTCACCTTCCGCTCGCCGATCGACGGCGACAAGGTGTTTCTCGATCCCGAGCGCTCGATGGCGGTCCAGCGCGCGCTCGGCAGCGACATCGTGATGGCCTTCGACGAATGCACGCCCTATCCCGCGACGCTCGAGCAGGCGCGCGCGTCGATGGAGCTGTCGATGCGCTGGGCCGTGCGCAGCAAGGTCGCCCACGGCGACAACCCTTCCGCGCTGTTCGGCATCGTGCAGGGCGGGGTCTACCCGGCGCTGCGCCGCGAGTCCGTCGCGCGCCTGCTCGACATCGGCTTCGACGGCTACGCGATCGGCGGCCTGTCGGTCGGCGAGCCGAAGGAGGACATGCTGGAGACAACGGCGGCGACCGCCGCGTCCTTGCCGGCCGATCGTCCGCGCTATCTGATGGGCGTCGGCACCCCGGCCGATCTGGTCGAGGGCGTCCGCCGCGGCATCGACATGTTCGACTGCGTGATGCCGACGCGTAATGCGCGCAACGGGCATCTGTTCACCTCGACCGGCGTGGTGCGCATCCGCAACGCGGGGCACCGCGCCTCCGAGCGGCCGCTGGACCCGGCCTGCGGCTGCTATACCTGCCGCCACTACAGCCGCGCCTACCTGCATCATCTCGACCGCCAGAACGAGATCCTCGGCGCCCGGCTCAACACCCTGCACAATCTCGCCTACTACCTCGCACTGATGCGCGCCGCACGGGCGGCGGTGCGCGGCGGGCGTTACGCCGAGTTCGCGACGGAGTTCCACGCGCAGCAGGCGGCGGGAGAGTCGGGGCGCGGCTGATGCGGGACGCCCGACGGCGGATCGGCCGCCCTCGCGCGCCGTCCGCGGCCCGCGGCGACGCTGCACGAGACACGGCGTCCTCATCCCCGGCCGGGGCCTGTGCCATAATGCCGGCCGCTTTTTTGCGGGGGACCCCCATGAATCTCTTCATCGCCGATGCCTGGGCGCAGGCCGCGCCCACCGCGCAGGAGCCGGGCGCTTTCGCGTTCCTGCCGCTCATCATCCTCTTCGTGGTGTTCTACCTGTTCCTGATCCGGCCGCAGGTGAAGCGCCAGAAGGATCATCAGAAGCTCGTCCAGGCGCTGGGCAAGGGCGACGAGGTGGTCACCAGCGGCGGCATCGCCGGGCGCATCACCGAGGTCGGCGACAACTTCCTGCGCGTCGAAATCGCCAAGGGCGTCGAAGTCAGGGTGCAGAAGCCCGCCATCACCACCGTGCTGCCCAAAGGCACGCTGAAGGATCTCTAACCGCGGCGCCGCCGCGGCGGCGTCGTCAGATCGGCCATCGTCATGATCCAAAACACCAACTCGCTGTGGCGCTATCTCATACTCGGGGTGGTGCTGACGCTGGGCTTCCTGTACGCGCTGCCGAACCTGTTCGGCTTCGATCCGGCGCTGCAGATCACCGCGCGGCGCTCGGCGCCGGTCGACGAAGCGCTCGAGAGCAAACTGGAGAAGACGCTCGTCGATGCCGGCATCGCGCTGAAGAGCACCGAGCGCGGTGACGAGCGGCTGCTGTTCCGCTTCGCCGACGATGCGACGCGCACGCGGGCCCTGCCGGTGCTGGAAAGCGCGGTCGACGCGACGCAGTACACCGTCGCGCTGAACCTCGCGCCGGGCACGCCGGGCTGGCTGCGCATGCTCGGCGGCAAGCCGATGTACATGGGCCTGGATTTGCGCGGCGGCGTGCACTTCCTGATGCAGGTCGACACCGAGGCCGTGCGCAAGCACACCGAGGAACGTTTCATCTCCGAGCTGCGCGCGACGCTGCGCGAGCAGAAGATCCGCTTCCGTACCGTATCGTCCGCGCCGACCGGCGGGATCCGCGTGAACTTCCTGGACGGCGAGACGCGCAGCGCGGGGCTCGCCGCGATCAAGGCCGATTATCCCGATCTGCAGCCGACCGAGAGCCCGAACGACGAGACGCTGCTGACGCTCAAGCCGACGGAACAGTACGTCTCCGATTCGCGCAAGACCGCGATCAAGCAGAACCTCACGACGCTGCGCAATCGCATCAACGAGTTCGGCGTCGCCGAGCCCGTGATCCAGCAGCAGGGTGACAGTCGCATCGTGGTCCAGCTCCCCGGCATCGAGGATACGGCGGAGGCGAAGAAGCTGCTCGGTGCGACGGCGACGCTCGAGTTCCGCATGGTCGACATCGACGGCGATCTCGAGGCCGCGGCCCAGGGCAAGGTGCCGATCGGCTCCAAGCTCTACCACCAGCGCAGCGGCCAACCGGTGCTGCTGGAAAAGCGCGTGCTGCTGACCGGTGAATCGATCATCGACGCGAGCTCGGGCATCGAGACCCAGACCGGCGAGCCGGCCGTGTACATCACGCTCGACGGCAAGGGTGCGCGCAGCTTCGGCCGCGCGACGCGCGATCTCATCGGCAAGCCGATGGCGGTGGTCTTCATCGAGCAGCAGGAAGGCAAGCCGGTCGAGGAGGTCATCAACGTCGCGACCATCCGCGACGAGCTCGGCAAGCGCTTCCAGATCACGGGCCTGGATTCGACCAACGAGGCAGCCGACCTGGCGCTGCTGCTGCGCGCCGGCGCGCTGGCCGCACCGATGGAAATCGTCGAGGAGCGGACCGTCGGCCCGAGCCTCGGCCAGGCCAACATCGACAACGGCGTGCGTGCCTGCTACATCGGCTTCGCCGCGGTGTGCCTGTTCATGCTCGCCTACTACCGCACTTTCGGCATGATCGCGAACGTCGCGCTCGCGCTGAACGTGGTGCTGCTGGTGGCGCTGCTGTCGATGCTGCAGGCGACGCTGACCCTGCCCGGCATCGCCGGCATCCTGCTCACCGTCGGCATGGCGGTCGATGCCAACGTCCTGATCAACGAACGCATCCGCGAGGAGCTGAGGCGCGGCATGAGCCCGCAGGCCAGCATCCAGGCCGGCTACGATCGCGCCTTCGGCACGATTCTCGACTCGAACCTGACCACGCTGATCGCCGGCATCGTGCTGTTCAGCTTCGGCTCCGGCCCGGTCAAGGGCTTCGCGGTCACGCTGTCGCTGGGGATCGCGACCTCGATGTTCACCGCGATCGTCGGCACGCGCGCGATCGTGAATCTCCTGTACGGCGGACGCCGGCTCAGCCGGTTGTCCGTCTGAACGCGTCACGCGGAGCGTCGACCATGCCTTACTGGAAGATCCTCAACATCGACTTCATGCGCTGGCGCCGTGTCGGCCTGGTGCTGTCGACGCTGATCAACATCGTCGCCCTCGGGTCGCTGGCGACGCAGGGGCTCAATTTCAGCATCGAATTCACGGGCGGCACCGTCATCGAGCTCGCATTCAAGGAGCCGCCGTCGCTCGACGAGGTGCGCGAGAAGCTGAAGGGCTCGGACTTCGGTGCGGGGGTGGTGCAGAACTTCGGCGGCCCGACCAACGTGCTGGTACGGCTGCCGCCGATCGACACCGCGACGGGCGCGGAAGCGGCGAGCAAGGACATCGGGCTGCGCATGGCGAAAGTGCTGCCCGAGGCCGAGGTCCGGCGCGTCGAGCTGGTCGGCCCGCAGGTCGGTGAAGAGCTGGCGGAGGAAGGCCTCATCGCGGCGCTGATCGCGTTCGGCGGCATCCTCCTGTACGTCATGGTGCGTTTCACCTTCAAGTTCGCCGTCGGCTCGATCACGGCGACGCTGCACGACGTATTCGTCATCCTGGGGTTCTTCTCGCTGTCGAGGATGGAGTTCGATTTGAACGCGCTCGCCGCGGTGCTCGCGATCATCGGCTACTCGCTGAACGACACCATCGTGATCCTCGACCGCGTGCGCGAGAACTTCCGCAACATGCGCAAGGCGGATCCGATCACCATCGTCAATTCCTCGCTGAACCAGACGCTCGCGCGCACGATCAACACCAGCCTCGTGACCTTGCTGTCGGTGCTCGCGCTGCTGTTCTTCGGCGGCGAGATGATCCGCAGCTTCTCGATCGCGCTGACCATCGGCATCCTGGTCGGCACCTACTCGTCGATCTACGTCGCGAGCGCGATGGTGCTGGCGCTGGGCGCGACGCGCCACGAGCTGCTGCCGATTCAGAAGGAAGGCGCGGCGATCGACAATCGCCCCTGAGCCCGCCGCCGCGCGCATGACCCTGCGCCTCGCCGCCGATCGGGTCATCGCGCAAGCCGCGGCGGCGTTCGGCGGCCTCGGCGAAGTCGTGCTCGTCGACGGCCGCGCGATCGATCGCGCCCTCGTCGCCGACTGCGACGTCCTGCTCGTGCGCTCCGTGACCCGCGTCGACGCGCTGCTGCTTGCCGGCAGCCGCGTGCGCTTCGTCGGCACGGCGACGGCGGGCACCGATCACGTCGATCTCGCCTGGCTCGAAGGGCAGGGCATCGCCTTCGCGGCGGCGCCCGGCTGCAACGCGCGTCCGGTCGGCGAGTACGTGCTGGCCTGCGTGCTCGCCCATGCGCAGGCGAGCGGCCGCGATCCCGCGACGCTCACCGCCGCGATCGTCGGCTGCGGTCACGCCGGCGCTTGGGCGGCGCGCCTGCTGGAAGCGGTCGGGCTGCGCTGCCTGCGCAACGATCCGCCGCGCGCGCAACGTGAGCCGGGGTTCGTCCCGCTCGCCGAGGCGCTGGCCGCGGCCGACGTCGTCAGCTTGCACGTGCCGCTGAGCGGCGAGGGTCCGTTCCCGACGCGCGGCCTCGTCGGGGCGGCCGAGCTCGCGGCGCTGAAACCCGGCGCGCTGCTCGTGAATGCCGCACGCGGGGGCGTCGTCGACGAGGCGGCGTGGCTGGGCGCACTGCGCGCCGGTCGCCTGCATGCCGCGGTCGACTGCTGGGTGGGCGAACCGGAAATCTCGCGCGAGCTGCTCGAATGGGCTTCCATCACCACGCCGCACGTCGCAGGCCACAGCATCGATGCCCGCCTGCGCGCGACCGTGCAACTGCGCGCGGCGCTGCTCGCCTGGCTCGAGCGCGACGAGGGGACGGTCGCTGCGGCCTGGCGGCCGGCGCCGGACGCCGCGCCGCCGGCGCGCGTGCCGGCGGCGACCGGCACCGTCGCCGACGCCGTCTTCGCCTGCTGCGATCCCCGCGCATGGACGGCCCGCACGCGCGAAGTGCTGGCGACCGAGACCACCGCGGCCGGCCGCCGCGCCGCCTTCGATCGCCTGCGCGCGGAGTTCGGCCGGCGCCGCGAATTCGGTGCCGTACCTCTCGCGCTCCCCGTTGCGCTCCCCGCACCCGCCCCGGATACTGCACGCGTCCTCGCCACCCTCGGATTCACGCTGGCCACCCGCCGATGACGAACGCTCCGCCGTCCGACGCCCGCGACGAGATCGTGTTCGGCACGCCGCAGTCGGCGTCCGCGCTGCGCCTGATGCTGCTCGGCGCGGGCGAGCTCGGCAAGGAAGTCGCGCTCGAGGCGCAGCGGCTCGGCGTCGAGGTGATCGCCGTCGACCGCTATGCGGACGCACCGGCGATGCAGGTCGCGCATCGCCATCACGTGATCGACATGCTCGACGCCGATGCGCTCGAGCGCGTGATCCGCGCCGAGCGCCCGCATTACATCCTGCCCGAGGTCGAGGCGATCGCGACCCAGCGCCTGGTCGAGCTCGAGCAGCAGGGCTGGCGGGTCGCGCCGAGCGCGCGCGCCGCGCGGCTGACGATGGATCGCGAAGGGATTCGTCGCCTCGCCGCCGAGGAGCTCGGGCTCGCGACCTCGCGCTACGAATTCGCCGGCAGCGAAGAGGAATGCCGCGCGGCGATCGGTCGCATCGGCCTGCCCTGCATCGTGAAGCCCGTGATGAGCTCCTCCGGCAAGGGCCAGATCCTCGTGCGCGACGAGGCCGACGCCGCGATCGCCTGGCAGACCGCCGTCGCCGGTGCCCGCGCCGCCGTGCCGCGCGTGATCGTCGAGGCCTTCGTGCACTTCGACTACGAGATCACGCTGCTGACCGTGCGCCACGTCGGCGGCACCGCGTTCTGCGCGCCGATCGGCCACCTCCAGATCGACGGCGATTACCGCGAATCCTGGCAGCCGCAGCCGATGTCGCCGCTGGCGCTGGCCCGCGCCGAGGCGATGGCCGAGCGGGTCACGAGCGCGCTCGGCGGGCGCGGGATCTTCGGCGTCGAGCTCTTCGTGCACGGCGACGAAGTAATTTTCAGCGAAGTGTCGCCGCGGCCCCACGACACGGGCATGGTGACGCTGATCGGCCAGGAGCTGTCCGAGTTCGCGCTGCACGTGCGCGCCGTGCTGGGGCTGCCGGTGCCGGCGATCCTGCGCGATGCACCGGCCGCCTCGGTCGCGATCCTCGGCAGCGGCCACGGCCGCAACATTCGCTATCGCGGGGTGCCCGCGGCGCTCGCCGAGCCGGGCACGGCGCTGCGCCTGTTCGGCAAGCCGGAAGTGCAGGGCAAGCGCCGCCTCGCGGTGGCGCTCGCCCGCGACGCGAGCGTCGAGTCGGCGCTCGCGAAAGCACGTCGCGTCGCCGCGGCGATCGCGATAGACATCGATCCCTGAACGCAGGAGCCAGCCATGAGAATGATGCACACGATGCTTCGCGTCACCGACCTCGACCGCGCGCTCGGGTTCTACTGCGACGTGATGGACATGAAGCTCATCCGGCGCAAGGACTATCCCGAAGGCCGCTTCACGCTGGCCTTCGTCGGCTACGGCGACGAGCGCGAGTCGACGGTGCTGGAGCTGACGCACAACTGGGACACCAAGGCCTACGAGATGGGCGGCGCCTACGGTCACATCGCGATCGGCGTCGACGACGTCTATGCGACCTGCGAGCGGATCCGCGCGCGCGGCGGCAAGATCGTGCGCGAGGCCGGCCCGATGAAGGGCGGGCGCACGGTCATCGCCTTCGTCGAGGATCCCGACGGCTACAAGGTCGAGCTGCTGCAGGACGAGCCGAATCCCGGCTGAGCGCGCGTTGCCGCCGCGCGCGGCCTTTGTGCTAGAGTACGCGCCGGTTTTCCGGCGCCCTCCGTTCCCGGGGGGTGCCAGTTTCAGCGGTCGGTCCCGACCGTCAACCACGTCACCCAGCCGCCGGGAGAGGTTCGTCGAATGAAACGCTTTGCTCTGGTCTGCGCCGCCGCGCTGTTTTTCGGGTTCGCCGGCCTGGCGCCGGCCGCCGAGGATGCGCAGACGGTCGTGCAGGAGACGACCTCCTCGGTGATCGAACGCGTGAAGTCCGAGAAGGACACGCTGCGCGCCGATCCGGCCAAGATGTACGGCCTCGTCTCGGACATGATCTTCCCGCACTTCGACTTCACGATCATGTCGCAATGGGTGCTCGGCGAGCAGTGGAAGACTGCGGACGCCGCCCAGCGCAAGGAGTTCGTCGAACAGTTCCGTCGCCTGCTCGTGCGCACCTATGCCACGGCGCTGCTCGAGTACTCGGACCAGACCATCTCCTATCCGGCCAACGCCGCTTCGAACAACCCGAAGACCGCGACGGTCAAGCAGGACATCAAGCAGCCGGGCGGCGGCATCCTCCCCGTCGTCTATCGCCTGCACAACAAGACCGGCGACTGGAAGGTGTTCGACGTCTCGGTCGACGGCGTGAGCCTGGTGAAGACCTACAAGTCCTCGTTCGCGCAGGTGATCGCCGAAGGCGGCATCGTGAAACTGATCGCGAACCTGAAGGACAAGAACAAGGACCTCGGCCTCTGAGGCCGGCGAACCGACCGACCGCGATGATTCCCGGGCAATGATGACGCCGGCACGGATCAAGGCGATGATCGAGCGCGACATCGCCGGCGCCGAGGCAGCGGTCGAGGGCGACGATGGGGTGCACTTCACCGCGCGCATCGTCTACGACGGATTCCAGGGCCTGAACGCGGTGAAGCGTCACCAGCTCGTCTACAAGGCGCTCGGCGAGCACATGGGACAGGCCATCCACGCCCTGTCCATCCAGACGTATACCCGCGAAGAATGGCAGCGCCAGCAAGCGTCCGCCGGCCGCTGATCTCGCCCGGACGACGGACCACAGCCGATGGATAAACTGATCATCCAGGGCGGCACCCGCCTGCAGGGTGAAATCCGCATCTCGGGCGCGAAGAACGCCGCGCTGCCGATCCTCGCCGCGACCCTGCTCGCGAGCGAGCCGGTGACGGTCTGCAACGTGCCGCATCTGCACGACATCACGACGACGATGGAGCTGCTCGGCCGCATGGGGCTCGAGCTGACGATCGACGAGAAGATGAACGTGCACGTCGACGCGAGCACGATCCGCGAGTTCTTCGCGCCCTACGAGCTCGTGCGCACGATGCGCGCGTCGATCCTGGTGCTCGGCCCGCTGCTGACGCGCTTCGGGCGCGCCGACGTGTCGCTGCCGGGCGGGTGCGCGATCGGCTCGCGCCCCGTGAACCTGCACCTCGAAGGCCTCGCCGCGATGGGCGCCGAGCTCAGCGTCGACGGTGGCTACATCCGCGCCAGTGCGAAGCGCCTGAAGGGCGTGGACCTCTGGCTCGATCTCGTCACCGTCACCGGCACCGAGAACCTGATGATGGCGGCATCGATGGCCAAGGGCGTGACGACGATCCGCAATGCCGCGCGCGAGCCCGAAGTCATCGATCTCGCGAACTGCCTGATCAGCATGGGCGCGAAGATCGAGGGCGCGGGCACCGACACGATCCGCATCGAGGGCGTCGACGAGCTGTCCGGCACGCATTATGAAATCCTGCCCGATCGCATCGAGACCGGCACCTACCTCGTCGCGGCGGCGATGACGGGCGGCCACGTCAAGCTCAAGAACACGCGCCCCGATCTGCTCGAGGCCGTGCTCGCCAAGCTGCACGAATCGGGCGCCGAGCTGTTCTCCGGCGAGAATTGGATCGAGCTGCGGATGAACGGCCGTCGGCCGCGCGCGGTGAGCCTCCACACCTCGCCCTATCCGGGCTTCCCGACCGACATGCAGGCGCAGTTCACGGCGCTGAACGCGATGGCGGAAGGCACGGGCGTGATCACCGAGTCGGTGTTCGAGAACCGCTTCATGCACGTGCTCGAACTGCAGCGCATGGGCGCGGACATCAAGATCGAGGGCAATACCACCATCACGACCGGTGTGCCGAAACTGAAGAGCGCGCCGCTGATGGCGACCGATCTGCGCGCCTCGGCCAGCCTCGTGCTCGCCGGTCTCGTCGCCGAAGGCGCGACCGAGGTCGACCGGATCTATCATATCGACCGGGGTTACGAGACCATCGAAGAGAAACTGTCGAACCTCGGGGCCCAGATCCGGCGCGTGCCGGCCTGAGCGTTTCGAGATCGTCCCGAGGGCGGCTGCGGCCGGCCCCCGTCACGGACCACCGCAGATGAACCCAGCGCCAGACAGCGAGCAACTCGTCATTGCCGTCTCCAAGGGCCGCATCTTCAAGGATGCGATGCCGCTGCTCGCCCGCGTCGGCGTGCAGCCGACGGAAGATCCCGAGGTCTCGCGCAAGCTGATCCTGGACACCACCGATCCGGGCGTGAAGCTCGTGATCATCCGCGCGAGCGACGTGCCGACCTACGTCGAATACGGCGCGGCGGACGTCGGCATCGCGGGCAAGGACGTGCTGCTCGAGTACGACGGCGACGGCTACTACGAGCCGCTCGATCTCGGCATCGCGCGCTGCCGCCTGATGGTCGCGGGGCCGGCGGGGGACCGCGTCGCGCCGAATCGCCTGCGCGTCGCCACCAAGTATGCCGCCGTGACGCGGCGCTGGTACGCGGAGAAAGGGGTGCAGGTCGAGGTGATCAAGCTCTACGGTTCGATGGAGCTCGCGCCGCTGGTCGGGCTCGCCGATCGCATCGTCGATCTCGTCGACACCGGCAACACGCTGAAGGCGAACGGCCTGCTGCCGCTGGAGCACATCTGCGACGTCAGCTCGCGGCTGATCGTCAACAAGGCGGCGCTGAAGACCAAGCACCTGCGCATCACGGCGCTGGTGCGTCAGCTCGCCGCCGCCGTCGGCGCGAGCTCGCCGTGGGGGGGCGCGTGAGCGCGCGCATCGCCCGCCTGTCGAGCGCCGCGCCGGACTTCGACGCGCGTCTCGAGGCCTTGCTCGCCTTCGACGAAGAATCGTCGGCGACGGTGCAGGAGACTGTGCGCGAGATTGTCCGCGACGTCCGCCGCGACGGCGATGCGGCGCTGCTGCGCTATACGAACCGCTACGATCGGCGCCAGCTGACGCGTGCAGAGGAGCTCGAGGTGACGGGCCTCGCGGCGCATGCCGATGCGCTCGATCCGGTGCTGCGGCGGACGCTGGAGGAAGCGGCCGCGCGCATCCGCGACTATCACGCGCGTCAACGCCAGGCGTCGTGGGAATACGTCGACGCCGACGGCAACACGCTGGGCCAGCAGGTGACGCCGCTGGATCGCGCCGGGCTCTACGTGCCGGGCGGCAAGGCCGCGTATCCCTCGTCGGTGCTGATGAACGCGATCCCGGCCAAGGTCGCCGGCGTCGCCGAGGTCGTGATGGCAGTACCGGCGCCGGACGGGCACATCGAGCCGGTGGTGCTTGCCGCCGCGCACATCGCCGGCGTCGATCGCGTGTTCTCGATCGGCGGTGCGCAGGCCGTGGCCGCGCTCGCCTACGGCACGGCGACCGTGCCGGCCGTCGACAAGATCGTCGGGCCCGGCAACATTTACGTCGCCACCGCGAAGTCGATGGTCTTCGGCAAGGTCGGCATCGACATGATCGCGGGCCCCTCCGAGATCCTCGTGATCTGCGACGGACGGACCGATCCGGACTGGGTCGCGATGGATCTGTTCTCGCAGGCCGAGCACGACGAGCAGGCCCAGGCCATCCTGCTCGCGCCCGACCGCGATTTCCTCGATCGCGTCGCCGCCAGCATCGCGCGCCTGCTGCCGCAGATGCCGCGCGCGGCCATCATCGAAACGGCGCTCGCCGCGCGCGGCGCGCTGATCGAAGTCCGCGATCTCGACGAGGCGGCCGCGATCGCCAACCGCATCGCGCCCGAGCACCTCGAGCTGTCGGTCGCCGAACCGCGCGCACTGATGGCGCAGATCCGCCACGCCGGCGCGATCTTCCTCGGCCGCTATGCCGCCGAGCCGCTCGGCGACTACTGCGCCGGTCCGAACCACGTGCTGCCAACCGCCGGCACTGCGCGCTTCTCCTCGCCGCTCGGCGTCTACGATTTCCAGAAGCGCTCGTCGATCATCGACGTCGGCGCGCATGGGGCGCAGGCGCTAGGCCGGGTCGCCGCGACGCTCGCCCACGCGGAAGGCCTGACGGCCCACGCACGTTCGGCCGAGCTGCGTCTCGACGCGCGCGACGACGATCCGCGCTGAAGCCGCAGGCGTGCGGCGCGCACGCCACAGCAGGGCGGCGAATGAGGGGGAGCGGCGCCACACTGCGTAAAGTTCGGTATACTCGCGGCGCTATGTCGGCAGCCCGCACGCACCGTGCGCGCTCGCCAGAACACGTGCCGCGGCAGCCGTGTTCCGCATCGGGGGCGTCTCGCCCGGACGCGCCCGTCCGACCGCCTTTCGGCCGGTCGGCGTCCAGTAACAGGAGATTGAGTCAATCATGAGCGACGACGCCGTCGATACCCGCAGACGCCGCTTCCTGACCGGCGCGACCACGGTCATTGGGGGCATCGGCGCCGCTTTCGCAGCGGTGCCTTTCGTGTCTTCCTTCCAGCCCAGCGCCAAGGCCAAGGCCATCGGCGCACCGGTCGAAGTGGACGTCAGCAAACTCGAACCCGGTCAGCGCATCATCCAGAAGTGGCGCGGCAAGCCGGTGTGGGTCGTCCGGCGCACGCCGGAGATGATCGAAGATCTGAAGAGCCTGGACGCCGCCGCGCTGCGCGACCCGGAATCGCAGCAGCCCCAGCAGCCCGAGTATGCGAAGAACGCGTGGCGCTCCGACAAGCCGGAATACCTCGTCCTCGTCGGCATTTGCACCCACCTCGGCTGTTCGCCGACCTTCGTCCCCGAACTCAACGCCTCGGGCGTCAAGCAGCCCTGGAAGGGCGGCTTCTTCTGCCCCTGTCACGGCTCCCAGTTCGACCTCGCGGGCCGCGTCTACGCGGGCGTCCCCGCGCCGACGAACATGGAGGTACCGCCGTACCACTTTGCCACCGACACGAAGATCATCGTCGGTGAGGACAAGGGAGCCACTTGATGAATGCGATCACGCGTCAGCTGACCAGTCTGCGCGACTGGGTCGACGACCGCTTCCCGCTGATGTCCCTGTGGAACGACCACATGGGCAAGTATTACGCGCCGAAGAACTTCAACTTCTGGTACTACTTCGGCGTCTTCTCGCTGGTCGCCTTCGTCATCCAGATCCTGACCGGGATCTGGCTCGTGATGAACTACAAGCCGGACGCCGATCTCGCCTTCGCGTCCGTCGAGTACATCATGCGCGACGTGTCCTGGGGCTGGCTGATCCGCTACATGCACTCGACGGGGGCCTCGGCCTTCTTCATCGTCGTCTACCTGCACATGCTGCGCGGGATGATGTACGGCTCCTACAAGCAGCCGCGCGAGCTGATCTGGATCCTCGGCATGCTGCTGTACCTGTCCTTGATGGCGGAGGCCTTCATGGGCTATCTGCTGCCGTGGGGCCAGATGTCCTACTGGGGCGCGCAGGTGATCATCTCGCTGTTCGGCGCGATCCCCGTCATCGGCGGCACGCTGACCGAATGGATTCGCGGCGACTACGTGGTCTCGGACATCACGTTGAACCGCTTCTTCTCGCTGCACGTCATCGCGCTGCCGTTCGCGATTGCGGGCCTGGTCCTGCTGCACATCATCGCACTGCACGAGGTCGGCTCGAACAACCCGGACGGCGTCGAGATCAAGAAGAAGAAGGACGCGAACGGCGTGCCGCTCGACGGCATCCCGTTCCACCCCTATTACTCGGTGAAGGACTTCGCCGGCATCATCGTGTTCCTCATGCTGTTCTCGGCGGTGATGTTCTTCGCACCGGAGATGGGCGGCTATTTCCTCGAGTACAACAATTTCATCCCGGCGAACCCGATGCAGACCCCGCAGCACATCGCCCCGGTGTGGTACTTCACGCCTTACTACTCGATACTTCGCGCGAACACCGTCAACTTCTTCTGGATCGATGCGAAGCTGTGGGGCGTGATCTTCATGGGACTGGGGGTGATGGCGTTCTTCTTCCTGCCGTGGCTGGATCGCAGCCCGGTGAAGTCGATCCGCTATCGGGGGACTCTCTACAAGACCGCACTCTGGATCTTCGTGGTGGCTTTCCTGATCCTCGGGTATCTCGGCGTCCAGCCGGTGAGCGAGGGCCGCACGCTGGTCGCCCAGATCTGCACGGTGATCTATTTCCTGTTCTTCCTGCTGATGCCGATCTACACCAAGCTCGACAAGACCAAGCCCGTTCCTGACAGGGTGACGATGTGATGCGCACGCTCTTCATCGCAATACTGATGTGCTGTGCGTCCGCCGCGGCGTTCGCCGCGGGCGGCCACGGCGGTCCGCAGATGCTCCGTGCCAACGTGGATCTCTCCAACCGGGAGTCCCTGCAGCGCGGCGCACGCCTGTTCGTGAATTACTGCGTGAGCTGCCACTCGGCGAATTACATGCGCTACGGGCGCGTCGCCGAGGATCTCGGCATCCCGGAGGACGTGCTCAAGGCGAACCTCATGTTCACCACCGACAAGATCGGCGAACCGATGCGCATTGCGATGAAGCCCGCCGATGCCGAGGCCTGGTTCGGCGTCACGCCGCCGGATCTGTCGGTGGTCGCGCGCTCACGTGGGCCGGACTGGCTGTTCAGCTTCCTGAACGGCTTCTACGTCGACCCGCACAAGCCGACGGGCGTCAACAACGTCTATTTCCCGAACACGGCGATGCCGCACGTGCTGTGGGAAATGCAGGGCCTGAACCGCGCCGTGTTCGAGACCGAGGAGCAGAACGGCACCGAGGTCCAGGTGTTCCAGCACTTCGAGCAGGAGCGCCCGGGCACGCTGGACGAGGCCTCGTACATGAAGGCCACGCGCGACCTGGTCAACTTCCTGGCCTACGTCGGCGAACCGGCGCAGCTCGTGCGCTATGCGCTGGGCGTGAAGGTGCTCGCTTTCCTGTTCGTGCTGTGGATCGTTGCGTACGCGTTGAAGCGCGAGTATTGGAAAGACGTGCATTGACATGTCGTCTCTCGTGAACCGCCGGTCGGTCATGACGCTCTATGCGGATGCGGCCGACCCGATAGGACACGCGGTTCGCATCGTCCTCGCCGAGAAAGACGTCAACGTGGAGATCGCCTTCGTCACCGACGAGACGAAGCCCGACGATCTCCACGACTACAATCCCTATCACACGCTGCTGACGCTGATCGATCGCGATCTGGTGCTCTACGACGCCCAGATCATGCTCGAGTACCTCGACGAGCGTTATCCGCACCCGCCGCTGATGCCGGTCGATCCCGTCTCGCGCGCGAACAACCGGCAGATCCGCTATCGGATCACGCGCGACCTGCTCGCGCAGACCGAGCGCATCGCGCGCGGCGACGCGGACGCGGCCGACGCACGGCGTGCGATCGGCGACAACCTGCATGCCATTGCGCCCGCGCTGAATCATCAGCCGTATTTCCTGTCCGACGAATACACGCTGGTGGACTGCTGCTTCGCGCCGCTGCTGTGGCGATTGCCGCACTACGGCGTCAAGCTCTCGGCGCAGGCGAAGTCGCTGCTGCGCTACGCGGACAAGCTCTTTGCGCGCGAAGCGTTCCGTGCCAGCCTGTCCGCTGCCGAGCGTGCGATGCGAAGCTGAGACGACCCGCGACCGGTCTGCCCCGCATCGCCGCCGAGGCCGGAGCCCGCTTCATGACACCGAGCAAACCCTATCTCATCCGCGCGCTGTACGACTGGATCGTCGACAACGGCTGCACCCCACACCTGCTGGTCGAGACCAAGGACAGCCGTGTGCGCGTGCCGACGCAGTACGTCAAGGACGATTCGATCGTGCTGAACATCGCGCCCGGCGCGGTGCGTGACCTCGTGCTCGGCAACGACGCGATCTCCTTCAGCGCCCGCTTCGGCGGGGTCGCGCACGAGGTGTATTTCCCGGTGAACGCGGCGCGAATGATCTATGCGCGGGAGAACGGCCAGGGCATGTCGCTGCCGGAAGAACAGGGCGGCGAAACGCCGGATCCCGGCAAGGGGCCGACGCCGACACCGACGCCCGCCGGCGGCGGACGCCCGAAACTGCGCCGCGTGAAGTGAGGCGCGGCGCCGGCGCTCAGCTCGCCGGCGGCTCGAACAGCTTGACCACCTTGCCCACGCCGGCCACGCCGGCCACCACTTCGGCGACCGCGTCGCCGGTCGCCGCGTCGAGCAGGCCCATCAGGTAGACGACGCCGTTCTCGGTGACGACCTTCACGTCGGTGGACTTCAGATCCTTGATCGTGAAGAGCTAGGTCTACACTTACTTCTTCAGCAGCGCG
>JBFWSI010000014.1:0-16329 GCA_050248455.1 Gammaproteobacteria bacterium
CTTGAAGCCGCTGACGGCGGTGTTCGGCGAGCCGCCGCAGCCGAGGAAGAAGAAGCTCTCGTAGTATTCGGGGATGGTCTGGTAGATTTACAGCACGTCCCGCGTGTAGCGCTTCGTGTAGTCGATCGTCGCCGTCTCGGGGCCGCGCGCGGACACGAACAGGATGCCCTGGTCCTCGTTCGGCGCGAGCTCGTTCTGGCTCAGCAGGTACATCGGGAACATGCTCAGCAGCACGAGGAAGGCAAAGCCGACGAAGGCCGGCCAGTAGCGCAGGTTGCTCGTCAGCGCGCGATGGTAGCGGTCGGTGAGCCAGCCGAAGAAGTGCTCGACGCCGCGCTCGAAGCGGCTCGGCGGCTTCGCGCTCAGAATGCGCGAGGACAGCATCGGCGACAGCGTCAGCGCGACGACGCCGGAGACCAGCACCGCGGCGGCGAGCGAGAACGCGAACTCGGTGAACAGCGTGCCGACCAGGCCCTCCATGAAGCCGATCGGCGCATAGACCGCGACCAGGGTCGTCGTCATCGCGATGATCGGCAGCCACAGCTCGCGGGCGCCGACCAGCGCGGCGTCCAGCGGCGAGCGGCCCTGCACGATGTGGCGATGGACGTTCTCGACGACGACGATCGCGTCGTCGACGACGAGCCCGATCGCGAGCACCATCGCGAGCAAGGTCAGCAGGTTGATCGAGTAGCCGAGCAGCAGCATCAGGAAGGCGGCGCCGACGATCGACAGCGGCACCGCGATGGCCGGGATCAGCGCCGCGCGCAGCGATCCCAGCGAGAGGAAGATCACCAGCAGCACGATCACGATGGCTTCGGCGAGGGTCGTGAACACCTCCTCGATCGATTCCTCGATGAACACGCTCGCGTCGTAGGGAATGAAGACTTCGAGGCCGGCCGGCATCTGCGACTGCAGATCGGGCATCACGGCGCGCACGCGCTCGGCGACGCTCAGTGGATTCGCGCCCGGCGTCGGGTCGATGCCGATGTAGGTCGCGGTCTTGTCCATGTACAGGCTGGTCGAATCGTAGTCCTCGGCACCGAGCTCCGCGCGCGCGACGTCGGCGAGGCGCACGATCGCGCCGTTCTCGCTGCGCACGACCAGGTTGTTGAAATCCTCGACGCGCGAGATGTCGGTCGTCGTCGTCAGATCGATGCCGACGTAGTCGCCCTTGGTGCTGCCGGGACCGACGAGGTAGTTGTTCGCCTCGAGCACGCGCCGCACGTCGGCGGCCGTCACGTTCAGCGCCGTCATCCTCACGGGATCGAGCCAGATGCGCATCGCGAAGGCCTGGTTGCCGAAGATCTGGGCTTTCGCGACGCCCGGGATCGCCTGCAGCTGCGGACGCACGACGCGCAGCAGGTAGTCGGCAATCTGCGGCCGCGACATGCTCGCGCTGTAGAAGGCGATGTACATCAGCGCCGTCGGATCGCCGGTGAGGGATTCGATGATCGGATCGTCCGCCTGCTCCGGCAGCACGTTGCGCTGGCTCGCGACCTTGGCCTGGATCTCGGCGACCGCGGCGTGGGCGTCGTAGTTCAGCTTCATGTAGACCTCGATGGTCGACACGCCCTGCTTGCTGCTCGAGGTGATGTAGTCGATGCCGTCGGCCTCGGCGATCGCCTGCTGCAGCGGGGTGGTGATGAAGCCCTTGACGAGCTCGCTGTTCGCGCCGGGGTAGGGCGTGCGCACCGTGACGATGGTGTTCTCGGTGCGCGGGAACTGGCGCAGCTCGAGCGAGACGATCGCGCGCACGCCGAGCATGAAGATCAGCAGGCTCACGACGCTCGCGAGCACCGGCCGGCGGATGAAGATGTCGGTGAAGCCGCGTTCCACGGTACCGTCTCAGCGGCCCGCGGCCGGCGCGTCCGCGGCGGCCTCTTCGGCGGCGGGCGCGATGACGACCGCGACGTCGTTGCGCAGCTTGTTCTGCCCGACCGCGACGACGCGATCGCCGGCCGCGACGCCCTTCGTCACCGCGACGAGGCTGCCGCGCGTCTCGCCGGTCTCGACCTGCCGGCGCTGCACCTTGAGCCCGCCGTCGGCTTCGCTGACGAGATACACGGAATTGCCGTAAGGGCTGTAGGTGATGGCCGTCGTCGGCACCACGAGCACCTCGTCGATCTGCTCTTCGCGCGTGTCGACGTCGGCGAACATGCCGGGGCGCAGCAGGCCCTCCGGATTGGGCAGGCGCGCGCGCAGCTTCACCATGCGCGTCGCGACGTCGATCGCCGGATCGATCGCGGTGACCGTGCCGCCGAAGCGCCGATCCGGATAGGCCTGCACGCGCACCTCGATCTGCTGGCCGACCCGGATGCGGCCGAGATCGCGCTCGGGCAGGCGATAGTCGACGAACACCGTATCGAGGGACTGCAGGCCGACGATTTCCGCGCCGGGCGCCAGATAGTCGCCGAGATCGATGCGCCGGATGCCGAGCGTGCCGGCGATCGGCGCGCGGATCGTCTTCTTCGCGATGTGTGCCTGCTTGGCGCGTACCAGCGCGGCAGCCTCGGCGCGTTTCGCCGCGGCCTCGTCGTACTGGGCCTCGGACATCGTGCGCTCGCGCCGCAGCTTCTCGGCGCGCACGAACTGCAGCTCGGCGAGCCGCAAGCTCGCTTCCAGGCCGGCGAGCTCGGCGGCGTCGATGCTGGTGTCCAGCGTCACCAGCACGTCGCCGGCGGCGACCTGCGCGCCGGATTCGAAGCGGATCGACTCGACCTGGCCCGCCACTTCGGTGGTGACCGTCACGTCCTGCACGGCGCTGACGCTGCCGACCGCGGTCAGCGAGCGCGGCCACTGCACGCGCTCGACGGTCGCGACGGCCACTGCGGTCGGCGGTTGCGGCACGGAAAGCTTCTGGGTCATCTGCCGGACCTGCACGTACTTCGTCGCGGCGAGGCCACCGAAGATCGCGAGGGCGAGGACGAGCAGCAACAGGACGCGTTTGAGCAATGCAGCGAATCTCCGACTTGACGCACGCACGCACGCCGCGGCCGCCGCGCTGACACGCGGGGAAAGGCGCCGTACCCGAAGCGGCGAGTCTAGCACCCGATGTCGGCGGGCGTCCCGCACGGAGGGCGCTGATCCAGGTCAACGCGATCGGAGCACGGGATGCTACGCTACGAACATGAGTGGGAATTCCGTCGACTCCGGCACCCTCGCGCATCGGCTGGTCGGGCATTGCATGTCGCGGCAAATCGCGAGCGCGTCGCCGTACGACACCTTGGCGCAGGCCTATTCGACGATGTGCCTGCGCGGCATCCGGCGGCTGCCCGTCGTCGAGCACGGCAAGCTCGTCGGCATCATCACGCGCAGCGACATCCTCGAGGCCAAGCCGACCGAGCTCGGCCACGGCGCCGACTTCGGCTCGGTGATGCGGGATCTCGATCGCATCACCGTCGGCGTCGCGATGCACCGCGCTCCGGTGGCGATCTACGAGGCGGACACGCTGGGTCACGCGGCCGAGCTGATGCTCGAGCACAAGGTCGGCGGCCTGCCGGTGCTGGATGCCCGCGACGCGCTGGTCGGCGTGATCACCGAGTCCGATCTGTTCCGGCTCGTCGCCGCGCAATGGCGGGCCGACAATGCGCGACGCTGACGGCGCGTCGCGAGCTTCGCGAACCAAGGAGCAGCCCATGAGCGGAACGACGAGCGCACAGCACCTGTACACCCTGCGCGACGAGTTGACCGCGCGTCTGGCCCGCGTGCATGCGCACGGCGAGCATCGCGCCGAGGCCTTGCCGCAGGACTTCGCGGAGCAGGCCGTCGAACGCGAGAACGACGAAGTCGTCGAGGCCCTGGGCGTGCGTCTGCGCGGCGAGCTGGCCGCGATCGACGCCGCGCTTGCGCGCGTCGCGGCCGGCACCTACGACGACTGTGCGGACTGCGGCGACCCGATAGGCGCCGAGCGCCGCGCGGCCCTGCCCCTCACCGCGGTGTGCGCATCGTGTGCCGCCCGGAAGTAGTCGAGCCGCGCGCGGCGCGCGCCGTGCCGGCGGCGGTGAAGCGGCTACAGCAGCACGCCGACCACCGCCCCCGTGCTCAGCGTCGCGAGCGTACCCGCAAGCACGGCGCGCGGTCCCAGGCTTAGCACTTCGGCGCGCCGCGTCGGCGCCATTTCGCCGATCCCGGCGATGAGGATGCCGAGGCTGCCGATGTTGGCGAAGCCGCACATTGCGTAGGTCAGCACGATCCGCGTGCGCTCGCCGAAGGTCGCGGGCGCGGCGCGCGCGAGCTCGAGATAGGCGAGCAGCTCGTTCAGCACCGTCTTGATGCCCAGCAGGCGCCCGGCCTGCGGCGCCTCCGACCACGGGATGCCCATCAGCCACGCGAGCGGCGCCATCAGCCAGCCGAGCATGCGCTGCAGGGTCAGCGCCTCGCCGCCGACCGCCGGCAAAAGGGCGAGCGCGAGATTGAAGAGGTGCACGAGCGCGACCAGCACCACCAGCATCGCGACGATCTGCAGGCACAGCTGCAGTCCCGTCTGCGTGCCGTTGGCGATCGCCTCGATCGCGCTGTCCGCGCCGCGCGGCACGCGCCAGTCGCCGCGCGTCGGCGTGGCGGTCTCCGGCACCATCAGCTGCGCCATGACGACCGCCGCGGGCACGCTGACGATCGACGCGACGAGCAGGTGGCCGACCGCGTCCGGCACCACCGGCGCCAGGATGCTCGCGTAGAGCATCATCACCGTGCCCGCGATCGTCGCCATGCCGGACACGAGCAGCACGAAGAGCTCGCTGCGCGTCAGGCGCGTCAGCCACGGCTTGATGAAGAGCGGGGCTTCGACCATGCCGAGGAACACGTTCGCGGCGCAGCCGAAGCTGAGCGCGGCGCCGATGCCGAGCACGCGTTCGAGCAGCAGGCCGAGCAGGCGGACGACCAGCGGCAGCACGCGCCAGTAGATCAGCAGCGAGGTCAGCGCGCCGATCACGAGCACCAGCGGCAGCGCGCGGAACGCGAGCACGAAGTCGTGTGCCGGCTGCGTGATCTCGAACGGGGCCGGCCCGCCGCCGAGGTAGCCGAAGACGAAGCCGGTGCCCGCGGTCGTCGCCGCCTGCAGCGCGACGACGAGCCGGTTCAGGACGTCGAAGACGAAGCGCGCGCCGGGCGCGTGGAGCAGCAGCGCGCACAGCGCGAACTGCAGCGCGAGGCCGGCGACGACGCCGCGCCAGCGCACGGCGCGCCGCGCGGTGCCGGCGAGCCAGGCGATCGCGCAGAACACGACGATGCCGAGCAGGGCCTGCAGCGTGAGCGCCATCGGCTTGCGTCGTGTGCGGCGTGCGCCGTCTCAGTCGTTCAGCGCGCCGGCGAGCACGCCGACGTGCCGCTCGACGCACTCGGCCGTGCGCGCGAGGTGATAGCCGCCTTCGAGCAGCGACAGCACGCGGTTGCCGGCGTAGCGATCGGCAATCTCCATCAGCCGCGCCGTCATCCAGCCGTAGCAGGCGGTCGACAGCTGCACGTCGGCGAGCGGATCGTCGCGGTGCGCGTCGAAACCGGCGGAGACGAGGATCGCCTCGGGCTTGAACAGCGCCAGCTGCGGCAGCACCTGCTCGCTGAACGCAATTTCGTAGGCGCTGTCCGTCGCGCCGGCCGGCATCGGACAGTTCAAGGTCGCGCCGCGGCCGCGACCGCTGCCGATTTCGCCGGCGCCGCCGGTGCCGGGATAGTAGGGATACTGGTGCAGGCTCACGTAGAGCACGGAGGGATCTTCCTCGAAGCTGTGCTGCGTGCCGTTGCCGTGATGCACGTCCCAGTCGACGATCGCGATCTTGTCGAGCCCGTGCTGACGCTGCAGGTAGCGGGTGAGGATCGCGACGTTGTTGAACAGGCAGAAGCCGAGTGCGGCCTCGCGTTCGGCGTGGTGGCCGGGCGGACGCAGCAGTGCGAAGCCGTTGTCGCTGCGGCCGCCGATCACCTCGTCGGCGAGCGCCAGCGCGGCACCGACGGCGAGCGTCGCGACGTCGAAGGAGCGGGTCGATATCATCACGTCCGGCGTGTCGAGAAAAGGCTGGCCGATGCGACAGGCCTCCGCGGCGCGCCGGACGTATTCGAGCTTGTGGGTGGTCTCGATCCATGCGAGATCCGCGGGACTCGGCGTCACGCGGTGCAGGTGCTCGAACCACGGCGCGCTCTGCAGCTGCGCGAGCGCGCTGGTCAGGCGCGCGGGACGCTCGGGATGTCCGGCCCCGGTATCGTGGTCGAGGAACTGGCGATCGTAGAGGAAGGCGGTCGACATGCGGGCCTCATCGCGGGCCGGAAAAGTAGGCTGCGTTCATGCTAGAGCGCAGCGTTGGAAGTTTCGAGCGGATCGCGCGTCCGGCCGGGCCCGGGACACCGCCACACGAGGACAGGCGTGGGCTGGTTCCCGCTCGCGCTGCTGTCGGCGTTCGCCATCGCGACCGCCGACGCGCTGACCAAACGCCATTTTTCACAGGCCGATCACTGGGACGCGACCAGCGCGCGCTTCGTGTGGAGCGGCGTGCTGCTGCCCTGGGCCTGGCTCGAGTGGCAGGCGCCGATTTCGCCGTGGTTCTGGCCGTGGATCCTAGTGTCGTGTCCCGTCAATATTCTGCTCTTCTGCCGCCCGCTGCAGGCGGATCGCAAGGCGCCGGCGCGAAGCCATACCGCGAGTATGGAGAGCGACGGCAACGCGGCGAGGCGCTTGCAGCGGGCGGCCCGCAGGGAGCGTCGCGCTCGCGGTCGTCACCGTCGTCGCGATGGGCTTTGCCAGGCGCTCGCCGCTCTGCGCGCTGCGGCGGCAGCCGATCGCGACGCTCGCGGTGGCCTTCGGCATGGCGACGATGATCCTCACGCATTTCCTCGCCATCGAGCAGATCACGGCGGCCTACATGATCGCCGTGAAGCGCACGAGCATGCTGTTCGGGCTGCTCTACGGCGCATGGTGGTTTCGCGAGCTGGAGCTCGCGCGCAACCTCGGCGCCGCCGCGCTGATGTTCGGCGGCGTGGCGCTGATCCTGTTGCGCTAGGCTCGTTCGTCTCTCGCGCAGGCCTTTCGTAGCCCGGGTGCAGCGCGTAGCGCCGAACCCGGGATCGGGCGTGTCGATGCGGTGAAGATCCCGGGCTACCGCTACGGACTACGCAAGCAGGGGAGTCGCCTCAGCGTACCTGCGCGGCTTCGTCGGCGGGCGTTGCCGCAGGCCGATCGAGGCTGCCGGCGGCCAGCCGGCTCGCGGGCTGCTGTTCGCGCGCGAGATCGATGTAGTCGCCGACCACCTTGCTGGCTTCCTCGAGCACCACGTCGAAGTCCTCGGGATCGTCCTTGTCGCGGCCGCTGCCGTCCTCGCTCTCGGCGAGCAGGTCGTCGTCGCCGGATTCCGGCTCGGGCTCGGCCGGCAAGGGCGCGAGACCGTGGGCGACGCGGATCTCGTTCTCGCGCGC
Organism: Gammaproteobacteria bacterium; assembly: GCA_050248455.1. Taxonomy (GTDB): domain Bacteria; phylum Pseudomonadota; class Gammaproteobacteria. Next base: position 7,402 of record JBFWSI010000014.1, read on the forward strand.
GCGCTGTTCGCGGCGCGACTTCTCGTGCTCGGCGCGGCGCTTGGATTCGAGCAGCGACACCGATTTGCGATCCGCTGCGTCCTGCATCGCATGCTCCTGCGCGAGCAGGGCGCGATAGGCCTTGTCGTCCTTCATTCGCGCGTCGTGGCGTTCACGCAGGCTCGCGACGGGCCCGAGCGAGGCCAGCGCCGGCGCGAAGCGCACGGCGGCGATGTGGGCGAAGGGCAGGGCGTTCTTCAGCGCGCGCTCGCCCTGATCCTTGGTGCTGAAGCCGCTGGGGAACGCGATGTCGGGCACCACGCCGCGGTGCTGCGTGCTGTCGCCCTCGACGCGGAAGAACTGCGCGATGGTGGCCTTGAGCTGGCCGAGCTTGCCGTTCGACTCCTCGTCGAAGCGGTTGAGGTCGACGAGGTTCTGCACCGTGCCCTTGCCGAAGGTCGGTTCGCCGAGCACCAGCCCGCGCCGGTAGTCCTGGATCGCGGCGGCGAAGATCTCGGACGCCGACGCGCTGTTGCGATCGACCAGCACCGCGAGCGGGCCGGTGTAGGCGACGCCGTCGTCGGTGTCGCGCTCGAGCTGCACGCGGCCCTGCGAATTGCGCACCTGCACGACCGGGCCGTTGTCGATGAACAGGCCCGTCAGCTCGGTGGCCTCGGACAGCGAGCCGCCGCCGTTGCTGCGCAGATCGATGATCAGGCCCTGCACTTTCTCCTTCTGCAGCTCGCCGATGAGCCGGCGCACGTCGCGCGTGGTGCTGCGATAGTTCTCGTCACCCTTCATGCGGCCTTCGAAGTCCATGTAGAAGGTCGGGATCTCGATGACGCCGATCTTCCGCGCGTGCTCGCCCTTGCCGACCTCGAGCACCTTCTTCTGCGCAGCCTGCTCCTCGAGCTGGATGGTGTTGCGGGTCAGGTTCAGCTTGCGCGGCGGGCCGTCGGGGCCGGCGCCCTTCGGCAGCACCTGCAGCTGGACGGTGGAGCCCTTGGGGCCGCGGATCAGATCGACGACCTCGTCGAGCCGCCAGCCGACGACGTCGACCGTCTCGCCGTCCGCGCCCTGCGCGATGCCGACGATGCGATCGCCCTCGTGCAGCTTCTTGCTGAGGTCGGCGGGGCCACCCTTCACGATCTCGCGCACGACCGTGTACTCGTTGTCGCTCTGGAGCACGGCGCCGATGCCTTCGAGCGACAGGCTCATCCGGATCTTGAAGTTCTCCGAGGTGCGCGGCGAGAAGTACGCCGTGTGCGGATCGATCGCGGTGGTGTAGGCGTTGATGAAGGTCTGGAACACGTCCTCGCTGTTGTACTGCGCGGTCTGGCGCATCAGGCCTTCGTAGCGCTTGCGCAGCGTGTCCTTGATCGCGTCTTCCTTGCGGCCCGCCAGGCGCAGCGACAGCACGTCGTTCTTCACGCGCTTGCGCCACAGCTCGTCGAGATCGGCCTCGCTCTTCGCCCACGGCGCGTCCTCGCGATCGAAGTCGAAGCTTTCGTCGACCGTGAAGTCGAACGGCTGGTCGAGCAGCGCGATCGCCTTCGGCATGCGCGCCTCGACCCGTTCGCGGAAGCGCACGAAGAGATCGAATACGGTCTGCAGATCGGAGTTGCGCAGATCGTCGTCGAGCTCGGTCGCGAAGGCGCCGAACTCGTCGATGTCGGACTGCAGCAGGTAGCTGCGCGTCGGATCGAGGGCCTTCAGGTAGTTGTCGAAGATGACCTGCGACAGCGTGTCGTCCAGCGGCGCCTTCTTGTAGTGATAGTTCGCGATGAAGTGCGTGATCAGTCGCGTCGCGCGACGGTGTTCGGGTTGCGGCGTGAGTGCGTCGAGGGCGACCGTCGGGGCCAGCGCCTGGACTTCGCCGATCAGCGCCAGGAGTCCGGCGAGCAGGGCGCCGGCGATACGTCTTTTCATACGGTGAATCGCACCCAGGGGTTCGTTCGGAAGGCTCGGAGAGGATCGACCGACTTTGGTCGATATGGTTCGATAGTGTAGCGTATCCGACCATCTCGAACCGTGGGAAATCCCGTGACCCGGACCGCAGTCCGTCTCCTGCCTACGCGTCGGACCGCGTGCCGGATGCCCGCCGGCGAGCGCCGTGTCCGATCCTGAAGCCGCGCAGCTCGTCGCCACGCGCGCGGCCTGCGAGGCGCTGCTCGCCGCGCTCGAGCGCGCGCCGCTGCTCGCGATCGACACCGAGTTCATGCGGGTCGACACCTACTACCCGCGTTTCTGCCTGCTGCAGATCGCGACCCCCGACGGCGCGTGGTGCATCGATCCGCTGGGCGACGTCGATCTGCCCGCGCTGGGCACCTGGCTTGCCGCGACGCGCCAGCCCAAGCTGATGCACGCCGCCCGCCAGGACCTCGAAGTGCTGGCCCCGCTCGGGGCCGGCACGCCGCAGCCGCTGGTCGACACGCAGATCGCGGCGGCCTTGCTGGGCCTGTCCGATCAGATTGCCTATGCCGCCGTCGTCGAGCAGTACTGCGGCGTCGTCATCGACAAGTCGCAGACGCGCACCGACTGGTCGCAGCGGCCGCTCAGCGCCGAGCAACTGCGCTATGCGGCGCTGGATGTGAATTACCTGCCGCCGGTGTGGGAAGCGATGGCGCGCGAGCTCGAGGCCCAGGGCAAGACGGGCTGGCTGGAGGAAGAGTGCGCGCGCCTCCGCAACGGGCGCGACGACGCGGCGCCGGCATGGCAGCGCGTGAAGGGCCTGACGCAGCTCGAGGGCCGGGCGCTCGCGGTGGCCGCGGCGCTCGCCGAATGGCGCGAAGGCTTGGCGCGCAGCGCCGATCGGCCGCGCAACTGGATCCTGCGCGACGATCTCCTGCTGCTGCTCGCGCGTCGCCAGCCGCAGCGGCTCGCCGAGCTGGCGGAGATCCAGGGCCTGCCGCCGGCGACGGTGCGCCGGCACGGCGAGCGGCTGCTCGCGATCTGCAACGATCCCGCGCTGATGTCGCCGGCGCTGCCGCCGCGCGCGCCGCGCCTGACGCCGGACGGCAATCGCCTGCTGGCCGAATGCCAGCAGCTCGTGCGCGAGCGGGCGGCGGCGGCCAAGGTCGCGCCGACCCTGCTCGCCGCGCGGCGCGATCTCGAGCAGCTGATCTGGGGCGAGGAGCCGCCGCGCTTCGCGAGCGGCTGGCGCGCGGCGGTGGTCGGCGACGAGCTGTTGGCGCTACGCGGCCGCCACCGCCGTGAGGATCTCTGTCAGCCGTGACGCCGGGCGTCGCGTCCGCGGCCGCTCATTTCCGGATCTCGAGCAGCTCGATTTCGAAGATCAGCGTTTCGTTGGGGCCGATCGGGCCCGCCCCCTTCGCACCGTAGGCGAGCTGCGGCGGGATGAACACCTGCCAGCGCGAGCCGACCGTCATCAGCGGGATCGCCTCCTGCCAGCCGCGAATCACGCTGCCGAGATCGAGCTCCGCCGGCTCGCCGCGACGCTTCGAGCTGTCGAACTCGGTGCCGTCGATCAGCGTGCCGGTGTAGTGGACGACGACGGTATCGCCCGCCTTCGGATGCTTGCCCGCGCCCTTGCGCAGCTCCTTGTACTGCAGGCCGCTCGACAGCTCGGTCACGCCTTCCGCGGTCTTGTTCTTGGCGAGGAACTCGCGGCCCGCCTTGAGGTTGGCCTGGGCCTGCTCCTTGAAGCGGTCGTTGACCGATTTCGTCGCGTTGTTCAGCGCGGCCTGGAATTCCTCCTGCGTCAGCCGCGGCGCCGTGCCCTCGAGCGCATCGCGCACGCCGAGCACGAAGGAGTCGTATTCGAGCTGCACGCCCTGGCGCGCGATGCTCTGCGCGGTGGTCAGGCCGATCGCATAGCTGCTCTTCTGGGCGTCGGACTTGAGCAGCGCTTCCTGGGCGGCGACGGGCGCGACGGCGAGAAGGCCGGCGGCGGCCCACAGCAAACGGTTCATGCGGGGGAGTCTCCTGGACGGTTGAGCGGTCGGGTCTGTGATTCGGCTGATCGAGCGCCGATGCGCTTCATGGAAATGACGAACGGGTCGGCGTCATCGTTCGATGTCTGCGCTCGGCCGTTCAGCGATGCCGGGCGGCGGTGAACATCATCACGGGCTTGGCGCCGACGACTTCCATGCCGGCTTCGACGCCGGCCGGCACGAACACGCAGTCGCCGGGCTTGATCGTCATCGTGTGGCCTTCGACGTCGATCTTCAGCTCGCCGCCCAAGGTCGCGAGCACCAGCTCGTCGGGGAGGATGCGCGGCTCGACGGCGCCGCCCGGCTGCAGCAGCTCCTTGCGCGTGTCGTAGCCCCACACCAGCAGCTTCTGGATCAGCGACTGCTCGCTGAGCACGCCGTCGATCGACAGATCCCAGCGCTCGAGGCGCAGCTTGTTCAGCGGCTGGTAGGCGACGACCTTGTTGCCGCCCTGGAAGCGCGCCTCGTACAGCGCGGCCTCGACGCGCTTGACGAGCTCGGCCGGCAGCATCGAGCGCGTGGGCTTCAGCATCGCGACGCCGATGTGGACGGTCAGCGAGCTGCGGCCGCGGCCCTGCGTGTGCGGAATGTGCTGGCCTTCGACGCGCTTGCGCAGCGCCTCGCCGATGCGCGTCGCATTGCGTGCGTCGCAGCCGGGCAGGAGCAGCGCGAGCCGGGACTCGTCGTAGCGCCCGGCCGTGTCGCCGGCGCGGCGGCCGAAGCCTTTCAGGGTCTGGCCGATGCGTTTCAGCAACACGTCGGTGGACTGGCGGCCGTAGGTCTCGACGTAGGTGTCGAAGTCGTCGACGTCGACGACTAGCATCGCCATCGGCTTGCCGTCGCGCGCGGCGCGCCGCCATTCCGCGTCGAAGGTCTGGTCGAAATGCCGGCGGTTGTCGAGACCGGTGATCTGATCGAGCGGGGAAATGCGCTCCAGCGTCTCGGCGAGCGCCTTCGCCTTGCCCTGCACGAGACCCAGATCCGCCGCATTGCGTCGCAGGCTCTGCTCGACCTGCTCGCGCTTGCTCTGGGTGGTCTTCAGCTCGACGTGCAGCTTCTCGATCTGGTCGCGGCGCTGATCCAGGTAGCCGCGCAGCTGCTCGTTCTCGCCCTGGAGCATCGAGGCTTCCCACAGGCGCTGGCGCAGCAGCCGCGCGCCGAGCAGGGCGACGACGCCGGCGAACACCAGCGCCACGGCGACGATCAGCGCGTCGCGGGTGCCGAGCATCAGGAGGCCGAAGACCGGCGGCAGCAGCGCGCCCAGCGTGCTCGCGAGCGCGCTGGGCAGGGAGCCGGCGAGCAGCGTGACGGTCGCGATGGTCACGGCGATCGCGAGCAGCAGCAGCGGCTCGCTGGCCTCCAGGCCGTGCGTGGCCGCGACCCACGCCGTCATGCCGCCCCACGCGAGCGCGGTGCCGACGAGGGTGAGGACGAACAGGACCTGCCAGCGCGGCTGCATCTGCGCCGTGCTGCTGGCGCGGCGATAGGTGCCGAGGACGGCGTAGCGGGCGGCATAGGTCGCCGCGGTGAGGGCCGCCCAGCCCAGCAGCGGCCCCTGCGCGACGTTGCCGAGCAGGGCGATGACCGCGAGCACCAGGCCGGCCATGCCGACCCCGCACTCGAGGGTGCTCTCGCGCAGCAGCCGTTCGAGCTGGCGTCCGCGGACGTTCAGGAGGGCGGTGTCGCTGAGTTCCATCGCGTGCTCGGTTCGCGTATCTGTCGAGGAGGCCGGCAGCTCCGTTCCCTGGATGACCGTCATGGCGCGAGTTCCATCGTACATTGATTGGACAGGGGCTTACGACCCCAACATCGAAATACTCTGATAATTCTGCGAGGCCTGCAGGCCGCGCTCAGCGCTGCGTCGGACGCAGGACGACGGCCAGCAGCAGGCCCGCCACGAAGCCGCCGACGTGGGCGAGCCAGGCGACGCCGGGCTGGTCCGGGCTGGCGAGCAGCGAGCTGCCGACCTGGACGACGAACCACAGGCCCAGGACCACGACCGCGGGCCAGCGCGCCGTGTACAGCATGAAACCGAGCGGCACCAGCACCGTCACGCGGGCGTGCGGATAGTACAGCAGGTACGCGGCGAGCACGCCCGAGATGGCGCCGCTCGCGCCGATCATCGGGATCGTCGAGTCCGGTGCGTGCAGGGCCTGGGCCAGGGCGGCGGCGAGGCCGCTCAGCGCATAGAAAGCGAGATAGCGCCCGTGGCCCAGTGCGTCCTCGACGTTGTTACCGAAGATCCACAGATACAGCATGTTGCCGGCGAGATGCATGAAACCGCCGTGCAGGAACATCGAGGTCAGCACGGTCAGCGAGGCCGGCACGCTCGCGATCTCGGGCGGCAGGCGCGCGTCGCCGAGCAGCACCGCGGGCACCACGCCGTAGCGGAAGGCCACGAGCTGATTGCCCTGATCGCCGAGCCCCAGCTGCCACACGAAGACGAGCACGCAGCCCGCGATCAGTCCCCAGGTGACCAGCGGCGTCAGCGTGACGGGATTGTCGTCGTGGATCGGGATCACGGGCGCGGCCGGCGCTGCACGCGGTGGCGCGCGAGGATCTCGGCCTCGGTGCCGGCGCTGACGCGGCGGCGCTGCCCCGCGCGGTCGCGGAGCTCGAGCTCCGCGCCGGGCGCGAGGCCGGCAAGCTCGTCGAGCACCTCGGCGCCGCCGTTCGCGCTGAACAGCCGCGCAAAGGCCTCGAGATCGCGATCCGACACCGCGGCGAGCCCGCGCGGCGTCGCGAGCAGCACGTCGCCGTGCTCGGTGACGTAGAGCTCCCCCGTCGCGTCCAGCGTCGCGCCGGTCTGCGTGCGCAGGCTGCCGTCCGGCTCGACGGTGAGGATCCACGGCGCGAGCTCGAGATCGACCCAGGCGCGCTGGGGCCCGTTCTGCACGTACCATGCGCCGTGCTCGTCGCTGGCGTAATGCGCGTTGAGGAAAGCCACCGCGCCGGGATGCGTGATCGGGCCGTCGCCGATGCGCCAGCGGCCGCGGCGATCGAGTGTCAGCCAGCCGTGGCAGGCCGGCACGTTCGGCCATTTCGCGAGTGCGCGTTCGACCGCTTCGGAAAAGCCGGGGCGCCAGGCGGGCGCGGGAGCGGGGCTGGACTCGTTCGTCATCCTGGACGGTTCCTCGTTCATGGGCGACGCCAAGGTGTCGGAGAGCGCGTGGCATCCGGCCGCGAAGCTCGTCAGTGCCGGCGATTGTCGCAGATAATCGAGACGGGCTCGCCCGGTGCGCCCGCCGCCCGGCGCGTCGGCGCGGGCCATCGTCGTCGTCCGTCATCGTCCGGGTGAAAGCGAGGAGAGCGTATGCGCATCGGGGTACCGACCGAAATCAAGGCCAACGAATACCGGGTCGGCCTGACGCCCGGCAGCGTGCGCGAGCTGCACGCGCATGGGCATGCCGTGCTGGTCCAACGCGGCGCCGGCGCCGGCATCGGCGCCGCGGACGAGGTCTATCGACAGGCCGGCGCGACGCTGGTCGACACCGCGGCCGAAGTCTTCGCCGGCGCGGACATGGTCGTGAAGGTCAAGGAGCCGCAGCCCGTCGAGGTCGCGATGCTCGAAGCGCGTCACGTGCTGTTCACCTACCTGCATCTCGCGGCCGATGCCGCGCTGACGCGAAGTCTCGCCGCCACCGGCTGCACGGGCATCGCTTATGAAACCGTCAGCGCCGGGGACGGCTCGCTGCCGCTGCTCGCGCCGATGAGCGAGGTCGCCGGGCGGCTGTCGATCCAGGCCGGCGCGCGCTGCCTCGAGCACGACATGGGCGGTGCCGGCCTGCTGCTCGGCGGCGTGCCGGGCGTCGCTGCCGCGGAGGTGCTCGTCATCGGCGGCGGCGTCGTCGGCGCGAACGCGGTGCAGATGGCGCTGGGCCTGCAGGCGCGCGTGACGGTGCTCGACAAGTCGCTGCCGCGCCTGCGCATGCTCGAAGCGCAGTTCGGCGGCCAGCTGAACACCGTGTACGCGACGCGCGAAAGCGTCGAGCGCTATCTGCAGCAGGCGGATCTCGTGATCGGCGCCGTGCTGGTGCCGGGCGCGGCGGCGCCGAAGCTCGTGACGCGCGCGATGCTGCCGACGATGAAGCCCGGCAGCGTGATCGTCGACGTCGCGATCGACCAGGGCGGCTGCGTCGAGACCAGCCGGCCGACGACGCACGCGAACCCGACCTTCATCGTCGACGGCGTCGTGCACTACTGCGTCGCGAACATGCCGGGCGCCGTGCCGCGCACCTCCGCGCACGCCCTCAACAACGCGACGCTGCCTTTCGTGCTGCAACTCGCCGATCACGGCGCGCACGCCGCGCTCGCCGCCGATCGCCACCTGCACGACGGCCTCAACGTCTACGCCGGCCAGATCACGCATCCCGGCGTCGCCGAGGCGGTCGGCGCGCCCTGCGTGTCCGTGGATTTCTCGTGCGCGGCGTAGCCCGCAAGACACTCGGCGACATCCGGCAGGCCGTTTTTGCCACCGAGAACACCGAGAACACAGAGGGCGGATGAGAGAAAGTCTCGCTACAAGAGGATGCAGTGACGCGCTTTCGTAGCCCGGGTGGAGCGCGCAGCGCGTAACCCGGGATCGGGCATGGTGAGGTGGCGAAGATCCCGGGTATCGCTACGCTGCACCCGGGCTACGGGATCTCTCATCTTCCTCGGTGTTCTCGGTGTTCTCGGTGGCAATTGCCAAGGCCGAGCCGGGGTCAAAGCCCCGAAGTCTGCACGACCTCGCAGATTGCAGCGGTCAAAGTCGCGAGATCGGCCTCGTCGATGACGTAGGGCGGCATCACGTAGACGAGGCGGCCGAAGGGGCGCACCCACACGCCGCGTTCGACGAAGCGCCGCGGCAGCACGCGCATGTCGACCGGCACGCGCATCTCGACGACGCCGATCGCGCCGAGCACGCGCACGTCCGCGACCTGCGGCAGGCCGCGGCAGGGCGCGAGCCCGCGCTCCAGTCCTTGCGCGATCGCGGCGATGCGCGCGGACCAGTCCT